>JAJRAH010000110.1 GCA_028679985.1 Methanomassiliicoccales archaeon | reverse complement strand
AGTACGTGAGGGAGAAGTTCGTGGTGAATACAAGGGGCGAGAGCTCGTTAGGATTGTTTATCGGGTAGAGGTCTGGTTTCACCTGGATCGGCACCTGAGGATCGGTGAAGATGTTCTGTCTCAAGACGAAAAGGGGCAGTGCTTCCTCGGGACGTATGTCGTCAAATGCCACAATGCTCCCATATTTCATCGTGGATATCATCGCTGTTAGTATGGCCTCCTCTCCTCTGCCTGCGTTGATCATGATGGGGTAGCCTAATCCCCTGAATGTCTTCTTGACCGACACCTTTCTGATTATCGTGCTCTTCTCCAAGAGGTCCTTGAGAGACTTCGGAGCGAAGTCGATCACCAAGTCCTCGACGCCAGCGTTCCTCACCCTCTGCACGAGACTTGCAAGATTCTCCAAAGCCCCCTCCTCGCTGACGACTAAAGGACATTTCATCTCCTTGGCGACCGCAGCCATCGCTTCGAAATTCGATGATGTAGCGCCATTCAATAGTGGATTCTTGCCATCGATTTCCGCCGCGGCGGTTCTCATTGCCTTTGGATCAGTAGTGAAAAGGATCAGAGGAAGGTCGGTGCGGCTGGAAACCTGTGCAACCGCAGCGGCGAAGACTCTCTCGTCCCCAGAATTGTTTCTTACTCCTATCATGTCCATTCTCATGACCTGGCCTACTCGCTCGAATCTGAGTCGTTCCATCGATTCGATTCTTCTTTCGAGCTCCTCAGTGGAAGACCCGTCTGAGACCACGATCGCGTAGCGAATTGGGTGGAAAAACTTCTTCTCGTGCCTGTAGATTTCCGTTTCGTCGCCGATATCCAGCCCGGTCTCTCTCACGCCAATCCTGACTAGTCTTATCGGGGGCGCAGCGGAAGCTGTGAGGATTTCCTTTGCCTGATCTGAGATGTGGGGGCAAGCCTCCATCTTCACTTTCTGACTAGCTAGCTGCATCGCGAAAGCCAGGCAGGTTGGGAACTTGCATTCGCCGCAGTTCTTCTTCGGCAGCAACTTGAAGATCTCCATTGCCGTGGGCATCTCACTCACCTCCCAACAGGCCATCAAGTGCGTCATTCAGGATTCTCGCGGCATGGGGACTCCTGACAATGAGCATTGACGCGCCGGAAACCAAGGCTGCGATTCCAGTGGCGGCCTCCCACCATACCGCCCTTGTCTCAGGATTGCCGTAGGTCTCGTTCTCTTCTGTAGCTTCCCGCGTTTTCCAGGAAGTGGTGATATCACAGACCATCGGGATCTGCAACATCGAGTCGCCCGAAAGAGCAGCTAAGCCGATCCTCTCGTTTACCGAATACGAGTATTCCAGACCGGTCCCGAGACTGGCCTGAAGCGGATCCATAACGATATTCTCCTTCTTCACTCCGATGTCGTTCAGGAGTATGTTCAATTGCTTTGCCAGATTGATATCGAGGTTCGAGAAGGCGATGATAGCATGGCCGCCGCCCATCGCCACTTTCGAGATCGATTTGTACGCGGTCTCCTCGGCTTGGCCTAGCAGCAGTCTCTCCTTCGCGGCTATCCTGCTCACGGCCTCCATAGTCTTCGCGTCTTTCTCTTCGTGTCCGCAGCCGTAGATGATAAGCGGCACACTGACGGCCTCGAGAACCCGCCTGACAGTCTCGGCAGCTTCCTCGGCCGGTCTGTCCTCCTCTTCCGGATTCGTCGAAAGGAGCCTGAGGCAGATCAGATCCGCTCCATACTCATCGACCCAGGCCTTCGCCCACGCCGCTGCGTCATTTATCGCATCGCCGAAGGGCTTCTTCGCAAGGTCCGGATAATCTCTAATCGTGTCTACGACCTCGCCCGCAATTGCCGGTCTATTCGGCATCGCTCCCTCGTAGGTCAAGAAAGGCATCCCGGTCTGACCACCGATGAAGATCTTCCTACCTCGAGTCCCTCCTTCCGCAGAGGTCGCACCTAGTTCGACGGTCCCTATCCTTCCTATCCACTTCTCCCTGGGAATCGGCACATCTCCCACTCGTATCACTCCTCAAACGATTCTAGGCATCTCGGCCAAGTCCATCAATCATCTCTTATTGCCATCGCTTCATTCGTGCTTCTCGCCATGCGTCTTGTGCACTCCATCGGTCGGTTCTGATGTTTGTCCTGGAATGACTTCCTGCTCGTTAATCATTTTCTCTGAGGGCAGATGGCTGATTCACAATTCCCACGGTATTTAAGATTTCTTCAGCTTCCATCGGCCGCTCACGCGTCCGCTCGAAAACCCAAGCGCGTTTCGAACCGAGAGGCATCGATCCTGCAGAACCTATGATCACATATTCCCTGTCTGTGATCGAGTGTACTAGTTTCCTGCATCCTTCTCAGGCTAGACGTCTATCGGCTTACAGGCGGACAGACTGTACTTGCCTCTAAGGCCGGCAAGGATCTCATTCAGTCTGGTTCTGAGGCCGTCGGCATCTAGGTCGGAATTGCTGACGTCCGCAACGAGTTCGAGCGTCATAGTATCATAGTAGACGAGCACCTTCGTGTACACGGATATCAGATTGATGTTGTGCTTCGACAAGGCACTGGTGACCTCATATATCGCTCCTGGCCTATCAGGAATCGTGAAGTCGATCTCCATCAATTGCGTGTTGGGATTGAGGAACGTAATAGACAGGACCCATGAGTCAGTGTCTCCGACCATCATAACCATCTGTCCCTCTCCGATTCCCTCGATGATGCTGATGTAGTCAGAGGGTATCTCGAACTCGCCGTTCTTGATGATCGAAGGCGTCCTGTGCATCTTCCTGGTAGTCCTCGTCCGCCCGACTGCGCTCGGCGCGACAACACCCTTGGTGTACCTGTCACTGATGTGTGAAGGTTCGATTTCCATCGCCTCCACCTTCTCTATCGCAGGGGCCTGATCTCTCTTGAGACGGTCGAACTCTTCCTTGAGCGTATTGGGGTCTCCGAAATAGCTCAGGTCGATGAGCATCTTCCACATCATACATACATTGGATATCATGCTCAGCGAGACCGAGTTCAGTATGTCGATGTTTCTCTCTCCCAAGTACTTCGCGATCTGCGCGCACGCGCCGGGGACATCTAGCATGTAGAACGTAGCGGAGCAAATCTGTCTGTAGTTCTCCGGCCCAAAGGTCGAGAGCACGATTTCGTAGCTGTGTCGTCCGTTGTAGTCGTATCGGAACATCGTGCTGAACACCTGGCTCCCATCGACCAAGCCGAGCGGTTTGCCAATCCTATCGCTGATCTTCACCTTGGAATTGTGCAGTCTTCCGAAATCCCAGAGTCTCATTCTCAGCCCGACGGTCCAATGTTATCGCAATTCATAAAGATTCTCTTGGTCTGATTCTCAGCCTTTTGGATGATGCGTTAGGCAATGTCTTCTCGAGTCCTATCCTCGATATCCGAAGCCACATTATCTGGAATCTGGAGGCTCTTGATCATCTGTCTGATGCCCCCGGGGCACCCTTCGTCCCTTCGATCGCGAAATCCTCATCGTGCTTCGTGAGAAAGTGATACTTGGTGTCATCCTTGATCGGGGAACTGACGAGGCAGCGATTTTCACAGCGTTTGAGGGAAGGATATGGAGAACCCGTTTGAGGTTTCCATACTCCTTCGAATTTCACCCTGAAGACCTTGAACGACTCGTATCCCTACTACGGTCGCTCACGCAGCG
Organism: Methanomassiliicoccales archaeon; assembly: GCA_028679985.1. GTDB lineage: Archaea > Thermoplasmatota > Thermoplasmata > Methanomassiliicoccales > JACIVX01 > JAJRAG01. The sequence continues at coordinate 10,534 of JAJRAH010000110.1, read as the reverse complement.
CGAGAAGCATCGTAGACTGCAAAGAACTGTTCCACTCGCCCCTACATGATTGATTCTTTCCAATCGAGATTCCTAGTCCAAAATCTGCTCATCCGCAGGGTTCAATAGGCATTGCGGCACCGTTCGGCTCACTACCACATGCTCCCCCTCCAAGACAAGGAACCCATATCGATCAACATGGTTGAAGTAGACGCTGGGGGAATCAGATTGGATTTGACGGTCTCTGCGACAGGCGGAGACTGAAAAAGGATTTATGCACGGAATCGGATTGGCGGAACGGAGGGCAAGATATGGCATACGAGCATATTCTGGTGGACAGAGATGGTGAGATCGCCGTAGTTACGATAAACAGGCCCAAAGTGCTGAATGCTTTGAGAACGGATGTTCTTTCGGAGCTGGCTGCGTGTTTCAAGGAGCTGGAATGCGACAGCGGAGTCAAAGTAGTGATCATCACCGGCGCCGGGGACAAGGCCTTCGTGGCTGGCGCGGACATCGGAGAGATGGCGTCCCTCACGCCAAAGAAGGCGAAGGAATTCTCCGAGTTCGGCAACTCTGTATTACTCAGGATTGACAGATTCCCAAAACCAGTAATCGCAGCTTTGAACGGATACGCGTTAGGGGGCGGGTGCGAGATTCTCATGTCCTGCGACATCGTCATTGCATCGGAGAAGGCGAAGATTGGGCAGCCCGAGGTGAAGATTGGCATACCGCCTGGGTTCGGAGGCACTCAAAGGATGGTGCGACTCCTTGGGAAGATGAAGGCCAAGGAGCTCATCATGACAGGTGACATGATTACCGCGGAGGAGGCGCTCAGAATCGGTCTTGTCAACAAGGTAGTGCCCGCGGACAAGCTGATGGAAGAGGCGAAGGCAATGGCCAGAACGATCGCCTCGAGAGCTCAGGTTGCTGTGATGATGGCGAAGCAGCTCATCAACGAGGGTGTCGATGTCGATCTTGAAACCGGTCTCGCCTTGGAGTCCAAGGGGTTTGCCGTTTGCTTCGCGACAGACGACCAGAAGGAAGGTATGAAAGCGTTCCTTGAGAAGAGGGATCCGAAATTCACAGGCGACTGATCTCCGGGCAAGTGATGCGCCGTTCATCCAACTTGGGGTCTTCAGGGAGACCTGTCTTACGGGCAGATCAGGTTGGACTGTGCGTTTTGTCGGATGCGAGAAGCGATTCGGAGGCCTTCAAATCCTTCCGAAGACTATTCCGCGGCTTAGTAGGTTCGCCTCTCTCAGCTTGACGTTCTGGAGCGTCATCTGTTCCCCGACTACGTCGATGCAGGTCGCGTCGTCTCCTTCCATGACTATTCTGCTGACGCGATTCATGATCTCACGAATCTCACCCTTATCTTCCAAGAAGACTGAAGACTCGCACATACGTCATGAAGACGCATCAGTCCAGATATATAGTCGTTTGGGGATCTCAATTAGGTCAGACACAAAGCACCGTTCACAGTTCCTTGTGCGCAGGACCTTTGAAATCGTCTCCATAGAAGACATAGCGAATCGGTATTCTCCGATTCAGACCAGTCCAGTAGGGGCACTTGGTGCACTTGTGTCCCAAAGTCACAGTCCCTCCGAAAATAGTCTCATTCTGGATTCTTTTCATCTTTGAAGAGCACACTGGGCATCGACCGTGGCGGCTCCTCTCTTCTGCCTCCCTGGCATGGATCTCTATCGTCGCCAGACTGCGGTCAATTGCCAACTTCCTGATTCGCTCCTCTGTCGCAGTGAAATCAGGATCCTTCTCCCTCAACTTCTTGAGCACCATGGTAGTCAGTTTCCGCTGAGAAACTACCATTGGGCGACCCTTCAGGGCCTCGACGATTGCCTCCGCCAAAACGTCCGCTGGAGGGATGCGGTAGCTCATCGCATCTTGAATGGGACTGAAGGTACTCATATCTTTGCGTATCAGACGACTGGCGTCGACGAATTTGCTGAGTCTTCCGGATCTCTCGATGTGTTCGCCCTCGAATGTCAATTGCCAGCAAGCGTCACAGAAACCAGAAATACGATTGCCTACTATTGACACGGGGGCAGGACGAGTGAAAAGAATGAGGGTCATAATAATGGGAGCCGCCGGACGCGACTTCCACAATTTCAACACATACTTCAGGGACAATCCGATCTATGAAGTCGTCGCATTCACAGCCACGCAAATACCAAACATCGAAGGTAGGAGGTATCCCTCTGAGCTTGCTGGTGGGCTCTATCCCGGAGGAATTCCGATATTCGCCGAGGCTGAGCTTTCCAGTCTGATCAAGAAGCACAATGTCGAGCAGGTCGTATTTGCGTACAGCGACATTTCGCACGTTGAAGTCATGCACAAGGCCTCTTTGGTGTTGGCTTCGGGAGCTGATTTCCGACTGATGGGCAACTCCAAGATCGTTCTGAGATCGAGTGTACCGATTATCAGCGTGGGAGCGGTCAGGACCGGCTCCGGGAAGAGTCAGACTACTCGAAAAATATGCGCGATTCTGAGGGACAGGGGTCTGGATGTCGTCGCCGTCCGTCATCCGATGCCATACGGTGATCTGAAGAAACAAGCGGTCCAGCGTTTCGCCACGTACGACGATCTCATCAAGAATGAATGCACGATCGAGGAGCGAGAGGAGTACGAGCCTTTGATCGACAAGGGGATAGTGGTGTACGCAGGAGTGGACTATGGGAGGATTCTCAGAGAGGCCGAGAAGGAGGCGGACGTGATCGTCTGGGACGGAGGTAACAATGATGTGCCTTTCTACAGGTCTGACCTCCATATCGTCGTCGCCGACCCTCATAGACCAGGACATGAAATGACATTTCATCCGGGCGAGACGAACGTCAGGATGGCGGACGTGGTGATCATAAACAAGATTCAGACGGCGGACCGACAGGACATCTTGACGGTTCGGGAGAACATCAAGTCAATGAATCCGGACGCGACGATCATCGAGGCAGCTTCGCCGATACTTGTCGATCGTCCAGATGACATACGGGGGAAGAGAGTTCTAGTCGTTGAGGATGGGCCGACAGTGACCCACGGCGGCATGACATACGGTGCTGGGACAATCGCTGCAGAAGACTACGGGGCGGAGGAAATCATCGATCCACGTCCCTATGCAGTCGGTTCTATCGAGGAGATGTTTAGGAAATATCCACACATAGGCAAGCTCCTTCCTGCAATGGGATACGGAAATGACCAAGTCAGGGAGTTAGAGGACACAATAAACAGAGCAGATTGCGATGTCGTCGTGTCCGGGACTCCTGTCGATCTGCACCGAGTCATCAAGGTGAACAAGCCGATTGTCAGGGTCAGATACGAGTTGTGCGAGATAGGCCATCCGACCCTTGAGGAGATAATAGTGGACAAGCTTGGGAGAGAGCTGAAGGCAACCTAAATTCAAGTCATGTTTGACTTCCATAGTATAAGGGTCGTCGTCTCAAAAGCATGATATAGTCTTCTATCAATCGTCATCCAGCATCTCTGCGGGGGTAGCTAAGCTTGGCCAAAAGCGCAGGACTTAAGTCGATTGCGTGCGGCATTGAGCATTCGTAGGGCATTCTGTCCCGAAGGGGTCCGAGGGTTCAAATCCCTCCCCCCGCACATTTCACTGAAAAACCGGAGACCATTCACTGTCAATCTCTTTTAATTGGAGACGCCTAGGGAGTTCGGTTTGAAATACACCAGAACGCGATATACTGAAGATGAATGATCGAACGAAATTCGGGCTCATTGTAGCGTCCGTCGTTCTTCTGCTCTTTTTCGGTTTCATAGTGCTTGTTCTCAGCTCTCCTTTTGGATCGGATAGCTTTTCCCAGATGAGCGGATTATCCGTCGCGATATGGATAGTGATTATTCTTGCGGCGTTCTTCATCATCGCGATCATCCTCGCCTTGATAATCTCTGCAGTGACCTGGGGACAATGGTTGGGCGACTTCAAAGATAGTTCAAGCAGGAAAGACTCGGCCGATGATCGCAAGATTGCACGCGAAGTGAATGGAAAAACCGCTCTCCAGATTCTTGATCAGAGATACGCGACAGGGCAGATAACCAGGGACGAATATGTGAGGATGAAGGAAGACCTGAATCGGACGAAACAGGTCTGGGATAAGAAGGCTTAGAGAGCGATTTCAGAGTACTTCCATATTCTTTGACATGGGATTGTGATCTGTAGACTAGATCCGTTGTCTCAATCTTCCTTTTTTTGTTGTGGTAAGTGGGAAGGATTTGTACACGATAGGCTAGTGGCGAATGGGTTCTTTCCTCTCGTGGATGTGTCAATTGGAGTCCAGATACATGGAACGCGTTTCCGAAGGTCCTCTCCGGCTCGATAGTCGAACATTTGAGCAATAAGAGGGCTGTAATTCGAGACATTGTTTCCTATTAACACACCTTAACAATCGGCGTTGGAACAATGTTGCATTTTTCTGGAGACAACAATTAAATATCCCGAAGGTTCTTTGGAAGACGGGGATAAACAATGGGCTATGAAGAGCTCTTTCCAGGAATGGACGCGAAGTGGCACGCAAATGCCACAAAGCGCTTCGCCTCCCCGTTTGTCGATGTGCCAACCGACAGGATTGATGTGGACCCGATTATACTGTCGCATGCGGCGGTCGCATGTGGGTTCACGATTCGGGACTTCTACGAGAAGCCCGAGTTGGGCATACACTGCGTTGGATACATATCGCATCTGTATGACCTCCTGGCTGTGACACACTGGTTCTACTCCCTGCCCTGGTGCAGGGAGCTAGGACTGACGCTGCAGTACAAGGACACACTCCCGCCGATCTCGACCGGACCGATAATCTCCGAGCCGGGACAGGTGGACAACATCCACGTGCCGGATGTCGACGAGCTCATGAAGGGTCACACCCTCCCTGAGTTCATCAGGATGTACGAGTACGTGGCGAAGAACCTACCGATGACTTTGGTCCCGATATCGTACGGGTTCGACATCGTCGGTGCTGCAGCCGAGTTGTGTGGAGTCGAGAACTTTATCATGTGGACCTTCACGGAGCCAGATGCGGCAAAGAAACTCGTGAAGAAGTACACTGACACATCAATAAACGGGGCAGATGGGCTAGCGAGAAAGTTCGGCATGGCGATGCTGATCGTAGGATCAGTGTTGGCCAACAACGACATCTTCTCCGACGAGACCACCAAGGAGTACTCGGCGGATATGATGAGATACTACGTAGACCAGTCTTTCAGGAGAGGGGCAGGTCCGCAGATCTTCTATCACTTGTGTGGAAACCACGAGACGGACTACAAGGTGTTCAAGGACACCCTGATATGGTCTCCGTTTACCGTGTTCCATGTCGGCTACAAGGGGAAGGAAGTCTTCCCGTCTAGCCTACTCAAGCAGGAGTTCGGGAACATGGCTACGATCATGGGTTCCGTGGATACGAAGATCATGATCAACCCCAACCCGAAGGTCGTCTACGAGCAATCGAAGATGCAGCTACTTGGCGGAAGGGATAGCCCGAAGGGCTACATCCTGGGCAACTCTTGTGAATGCCCGCCGTACACAATCCCAGGCAACCTCCTGGCGATGGTGAAGGCGGCGAGGGACTTCGGAACATTTGGGACATGGTGAGGTGATACAAGATGGACATCAAGATCCCGGACAATGTGAAGGAAGTCATCGGCAAGAGAGGCATCAAGGAAGCGGACATCGAGGCCGTGGTGAAGGAAGCAGAGTCCTCGAACAAGAAGCTGGTCAAGAACGGCAGGAACCTCGCGAAGAAGAAGATTGGAGACGTCCTGGTCTATGTCGACTATGACATCGACAAGGGAGTGCTCAGCAAGCATGCGAAGGTCAACAGCGCATACACCCACAGGATTGTCCTTCAGCACATCGTGAACGCCGATGGGCCATCTGGATGGACGTGCGCTCACTGCAACGAGGCCGCCGCCTTTGGGCATGTACAGATGGAGTACATGACCGTGAAGAGGAACGGACCAGCCGTCGTCTGTGCGAAATGCGGGGATTCTTGGGCCGAGGAATATCTCGCCACTAAGACCCTAGCTGCTGTCGAAGGCTTGTTTGAGAAGAAGCGCGCGTGAAATCTTTTATGGCCGCTTGCGCGGCCTAGTAATTCCTTTTTATTCTTTCTGGTTAGATATATTCATGACCCTGGAATATGGGTACAGTGACACTCTCATCAATTTTATGCTTGGATTCTTCAGAAAACTAGAAATGCACCAATCTCGTTGCGCAGAGCAACACTGGTGGCATTCATGAGCGAGAAGATCGGCGAGACACAGAGTCTTTGTCCTCATTGCCTGCGGACCATTCCCGCGGACAAGATAGCCGAAAACGATAACGTCTACCTGGTCAAGACATGTCCAGAGCATGGGACGTTCAAGGTACTCATATGGCGAGGCGTGGAGGATTACAGGGATCTTCAGCGATATGCCTGTGTGTTCTCGCCTCCTGAGAAGATCGCGGTTCAGACAAAGGGAACGTGCCCTGAGGTCTGCGGTCTCTGCCCGGATCACAAACAACACACTTGTCTTGTTGTCCTTGAAGTCACGAACCGATGCAATTTGAAATGTCCGGTTTGCTTCGCAAGCGCCAACGAGCGTTACAAGTTCCACCCCACGATCGACGAGATCAGGAAGATGTACCAGACGATCCTCGACTACGTCCAGCATCCGATAGTGGTCCAGATCAGCGGTGGGGAGCCCACGATCAGGGACGATCTGCCGGAGATAGTGAAGTTGGGCAAGAGTATGGGAATCGATTACATCGAGGTCAACACGAATGGCATCAGGCTGGGAGAGGACCTCGATTATCTTAGGAGAATCAAGGATGCAGGCGTGAGTTCTCTCTATTTCTCCTTCGACGGCGTGACGGGGGACGTGTACACGAAGACCTGCGGCAAGGACCTCCTGGAGCCGAAGCTCAGGGCTCTCGAGAACTGCAGGAAGGTGGAGATGGGCGTGACACTCGTGTGCGTGGTGGCGCCGGGGATTAACCTCCATCAGGTCGGCGACGTCATACAGTTTGCAAAGAAGTGGATTCCGACGGTCAAAGGTATACACTTCCAGCCATTGAGCTACTTCGGAAGGTATCCAAAGGTGCCGGAAGACGAGGACAGGGTAGTGCTTCCAGATTTGCTGAGAGAGATCGAAAAGCAGACGAACGGAGAGATACGGTTCGACAGCTTCATTCCGACATCGTGCGCGAACGTCCATTGCGACGCGAAATCGATGTCGGTGCTCCTCGAGGACGGCTCTCTCCTTCCTTTGACAACTCGAGCGCTTGGCCCTCCAAGGGATACTAAGAACGTGGCGACCAAGACGAGAAAGGAGATATGCGACCTATGGCGCTATATCGAGGAGTCTGTCTCCACATCTTCGGAAGAAGAGCTCGACGGGACGTGGCTCGGTTTCATCGAGAGAGCAAAGACGAGGTACCTTACGATCTCAGCGATGCCCTTCCAGGACGTCTGGACGGTTGAGGCGGAGAGACTTCAGGGATGTTGCATACATACGGTCACGCCGGACGGCAAGCTGATCCCATTCTGCCTATTCAACATCAACAGCCTTGATGGAAAGACGCTCTATCGTCACAAAGTCTTCTAGAAATTCGCCGTGCAGAGCTAACGCGTCCCCTTCTTTCCGACGCTCCTGTTGTAGTTCGCAAGGATGCTGTTCATGTAAGACGAAATCTGCCTCTGCCTCGCCTCGTTGTTGACATGCAGAAGCGTGAGCGGAAACTCGAAATCGCATCTCGGGCAGCGGGCATTCTCGCAGTTTGTGGCGGCCTTCCTGCACCCTCTGCAAGCGATTGCCCTGGATTGGAAGAGGCTGAACTTGTGCCCGCACATAGGGCAGACGACCTGTTTCGTCGTCTTCAAAAGCTGCGGGGTTACGCCAAGTTGCCGCATATGTGGTGTCAATACCATCTTTCTTCCTCCTCTGGCACTGAGTGGCTAGCGCGTATTTAAACTCTCCTCAGAATGCCCAGGCAGGAGCGCACTCAGATCATTTCAGGTCATCATCCCGAGGTTCGAACTCGGGCCAAATGATCGGAGGCCAGTTCAGGAAAGGCGCAAATGGATGGCTTGCCTCATTCTCAGTCCCTCTGAGTCCCTCGGCGAGGTGCTCAGCCTCCTCCGCCGGGAAAGTGACAAGCATCTCGTGCTCCTGGACGAAGCCGTAGGCACGGTCTCCGACGCATGGAATGTCTATGACGATGCTCTTCTCCTCCAGCGACTTAGCTATTGCGGTGCAGAGCGAGCCCTGGCCGGTTATTGTTGTCACGATCGCGTCTCCGTTTACGTATGCGAAACCTATGGTCAATCTCAGAGCTTGTGCTGGAGTGACATACAGCGCAATCACCTGCGGTTCCAATGGCAACAAGTCTAGCGGTCCGATAATTATGGCCCCGAATCTCTTTCCTTCGTTTCCGAGCATCTTGATCGACTCGTTGAGCCTCCTAGATGCTTCTGGTCCACGCGTAAAGCGCTCGTTCAGCACTCCATCCTTGACTCTAGCTGGCGTTTGCACGAGGCCGAGACAGCTCAAACCCAGAAGGCATCTCACCCCTTCCGAGGACGCCCCGACGACTCCGTCCTGTCGGTAGTATCTGGCCATGGCAGCCATGTGGCAGACGACTGTCTTCTTCAGAAGTCTCACTCCGGGATACGCGAAAAGATCCTTCGCCGAAGGGAGCAGGGAAACGCCAATCGGGGATGCGGCAAGATTCGTCCTGGATTTGATCTCATGCGATAGCGAACGCCAGTCGATCCCCGTCACGAAGCGGCTATTGTCTCCCCGTGTAAAATAACCTCGCCCTGGACGACGGGCACTTCCGCTTTCGATTGGAAAGAATTAAGTCTGCGGCATCGATTAGTGGGAAAAGTGGACCCGCTAAGACGATTGAAGATAGCTATCGCACGCAGGAGTCTTGATTCTCGCAGAATCTCTGAGGAGACTGAGCATCCCTTGGAGGTGTGGATCCACAGTCAGGTCAGAGCGACGTTCAAGGCGAATCCCGATTTTAGGAGAATGATCGGCAGATCGCGGCTCGACGAAATAGAAAGAAAGGATCTGGAAGCTTACAAGATCTTCAAATTCAGGAAGTTGCTCGCTCATGTCCAAGAGAACAGCATTTACTACAAGAAGGTGCTAAAGGACGCCGGTGTCGGGCCTGGTGACGTCAAGACCTTCGACGATTTGCAGAAGGTTCCGCTCACCGAGCCTGCCGAGGTGGCTAAGGAGCCGTTCTATTTCCTCTGCGTCTCTCAAGGCAAGGTCATGAGGGCGTACACAACCTCAGGCACGTCTGGTCTCAAGAAGCGCATCTTCTTCACAAAGGACGACATACTTCGCATAATCGATTCCATCTCAGCGGCGCTTAGGACCGTTGGCATGACGAAGGACGACACGCTGCAGATCATGTTTCCGACAATCGCCTCGTGGGATCCTGGGTATATGCTGGATGGAGCGTGCAAGATTGCCGGTTTGAGATCGGTCATCGCAGATATGTTGGACGTGGACGAGCAGATACGAGTAATGAAAGAGCATGGAACGACGATGATGATTGGATTGACGTCTTTCATATACAGAGTAACGGTCCTTGCCAGGGAGAAGCACGATCTCCGATCGTTCGGGATGAAAGCTATCATCCTTTCTGCGGAGCCTCTGCCCGAATCGATGCGCAAGGAGATCGAGGACGCTTGGGGCTGCAAGGCTCTGAGCCAGTACGGCTTGACGGAAATGGGATTGGCGACGACGATTGAATGTCACATCCAGGACGGTCTGCATGTGAACGATGCCGATTTCCTAGTGGAGGTCATCGATCCCGAAACGGGGGAGCATGTGTCCGAGAGGGAGCCCGGTGAAATCGTACTCACTTCCATCAACTACCAAGCGACACCGCTCGTCCGATATCGCACCTACGATCTGTCTTGCTTCATCAATCCACCCTGCGCCTGCGGATTCAAGACGGTCGGCAAGGTCGGGAAGATACAGGGACGTCTTGACATGATGACAAAGGTCGGGATGGGTGAGAAGGTGTATCCTCTTCTTTTCGATGAGGCGGTTCTCAGCGTGTCCGGAGTCGTGAACTACCAGACTGTCATCGAGAGGGAGGGCTACAAGGACAGGCTGCGGTTCCGTGTCGAGCATCTTGGAGACAAGAAGGACGCGAAGGCGAGGATCGAGAGAGCGCTGGTCGACGTCGCTGAGATAAAGGCGGGGATCGACAACGATCTTCTTGAGTCCCCCGTGGTCGAGATGCTGGATCCAGGCAGTCTGGAGTTTGTTCCGAAGACGCAGTCCATCCTGGACAACAGGCGACTGTACGGCTAGTCTGTCCGAAAGATTCTTGACATTCGCTTTGTTCTAGAGTCTCGCGATGAAAGCAGGCGTAATCTCAGTCCAGGGAGCGGTTTCGGAGCATCTTAAGACGCTCCAGCAGACGATGGTCAAGCTGGGGGTCGAGGGACGGGCGATCCCGGTTCGGAGGCCGAGAGACCTGGAGTTGGTGGACTGCCTCATCATTCCAGGCGGGGAGAGTACGACGATATCT
>JAJRAH010000109.1 GCA_028679985.1 Methanomassiliicoccales archaeon | reverse complement strand
CTCGTCGATGTCAGAAGGCTCGGCAACGGCGTACTTCTGAGCTACGAGGTTGCACGAGATGGATGATTCCAGACTCAAGTTTGCCGCGGACGAGATGCTCGGCTCCTTGGCCCGATGGCTCCGTATACTGGGCTACGACACGACATACGAGAAAGACATGGATGACGCTGAGATCCTCCGACTGGCGAACGCGGAAGACAGAATCCTGTTGACTAGAGATAAGGATCTTGTTCGAAAGGCGAAGGGGAGAGGGCTCTACATCGACAGCGACGACCTGTCCGAACAATTGAGCCAAGTCTTCGAGAGGTTCGATCTCGTAATGGACGAGGCACGGACTCGTTGCACGATGTGCAACGGCAATCTAGCAGTCGTTCGGCCGGATGAGGTCCGAGGCAGCGTTCCTGAAGGGGCGTTGGAAAACAATGACGAGTTCTATCGATGCACGAAGTGCGGGAAGATATACTGGAAAGGATCCCATTGGAACAACATACTGGACAGGCTGAGCTCCCTTGACTACAAAGAGAAAGGATGATCGCGGACTGATCGCATCCTCCTCGAGACGGAGCATTGCTTACAATCGGTAGTAATCCTCGCTTATGATCTTCCCGGTTCCGGCGTTGACTATCATCACGCCGTGGATGCCCTCGACGCACCAGATAGAAGAGTAGAAGATGCCTTGCCCCTCCAGCCTGACGTCCTCCGCACGCGGCGAGACCTTCTTCTTCTCGACGACCGTGACTTGTCCGTTGTCCCTGATGATCTCTCTCTCATATGAGTAGACCCGGACCACTTCGTCTCTGACGAGTCCTTTGGCTTCCTCAGCATCCAGCATCGGCTCGAGTCGCCTGCAGCTCTGATCCAAAGCGAAGACTATCTCGACCCTATCGTCCCACTTCTCTACCTTCTTTGTCAAGGCATTCACAGACAGCTGTCCGCTCTCACTCCCTATCTTCTTGTTCTCGACATACAGGTCGCATGAATATGCGTACACGTAGAACGGGACAAGCTCCAGTCTGTATCTGAAACCACCGACGGTCTGCCTCGATATCTCCCTGACGTCGTTCATAGTGATGGTCGGCTTCACTATGCGCTCCCCCACCTCGGCAGTCTGGACATTCTCGAGTTCCTCGGGCGAGACGACCTTCGGGTAGTCGTCGGCCATAAGCTCGTCCACCAAACCATGGTCATGTTCCCCAACAATCTTCTCTATTCTAGTCCTCCCTATCTCCCTCTCGATCGCCTCCCTATCCCAAACGAACACGCCGGCGTCCAGAGCTTGAGAGAAGGAATCGGGCAACCCCTTCAGCGTGGCAATGACTTTCCTTCCCTTGAAGTCCTTGAACGCCTGAAGGAAAGCCTTGACCGATCTGTCGTCCTCCTGCGATATCAGGCAAAACGCTACCTCGCTCTCCCCTTTCTTCCCGATAAGGTAGCCATCGAGTTCGGATACGGCAAAATCCCTGGCCTCTAGGATCTCAGTGATCACAGCGGTCAGAGAAGTCAAGAAAGCACCGGACACATAATCGGGCTTTCCTCATAAAAAGGATTTGTTCGCCTAATCGGCCTTTCCAGCAGGAAAGAAACTGCTTTATATTCTGTACGCCCGTTAACCCGTTGCGGACGGTTCACAACCGATGCCGTTCCAGCCTAGGAGATTGTGTCCATGAAAAGCGAGTTGAGAGATCAACTGAGAATCCGCCCGGCTGCTTTGAAAGAGGTCAACGATTTTCTGCTTGACCCAAAGAATCCGGTGGTCAATGACATCCTTCGGGTAGTGGACAAGTACGGCACTCCTGAAGAGATCAACGCAAAGGCCCGGGAAGCAAGGGAGCTTCCGAATCTCAAGAAGAGACTGCGCAAGATCCGCTCCCCGTATCTGAAGGATTTGGATTGGCTCGAATCTCAGAGGGACAAAGGCGCGTTCGTTTCGATTCCGGAGTTCCGCCGCCAGGTCCTTGGGAAGAAGGCGGACAAGATGAAGTTCGACAAGAAACACAGCGTCACGCTTGAGATAAGCGCGTTTCAATACTTCCCGTGGCTGATCACAGAGGCGAAACAGGCAATCAAGAATAAGGAGATCATGCCAGGACGCTACATCAGGGTCCGGAAGATGAAGGAGCAAGAGAAGGACGACGGGGACATCTTGGCCGTCGCGGCGGCAATGCAAATTGTGGGTGCATCGTATGTCGAGACCCTGGACACGAAAGGGACCGACGGATCGAACGTCCATCTCGGCGGTCCGGCGACTATCACCGGCTATTTCGGCGGTGTCGGCCAGCCGAACGAGCATGCTTTGCAGTACATCGACGAGTTCCTCTACTACTACACTGAGTACGGCGTCCGGCAGGTCCTCAACATCAACCCCGGAACGGTCCTGCTCGGCTACATCATATACAAGCTCGGGATCGACATGGAGTTCAAGATATCGGTGTTCATGGGCAACGATAACCCGTACTCGATACTGTGGACGCTCATGGCGGCCAGACTGTTCTCCAGAAAGGACGGCTCCGTGCCTCTCATAGGATTCAACCTGAGCAACTCAGTCGATGTCAAGACCATAGAGAAGGGTGCATACATCCGCAAGAAGTTCGGCCTCGAGGACAATGTCCGAATAGAGCACCACATAACCGAGACCTGGAAGAGCATCGTAAGGCAGCCGTACAACCGCCGCGATGATCTCGTCGTGCTGTCGGACCATGTCAAGAATATCGCCGCAAAGCACGAAGGAGGAGAGGTCGAGGTAGAGGAGAAGCGCAAACATCCGTCCGACATACTGGACTACTTCAGAGACAAGGAGGAAGTCATCGCATCGGGAGACATGGGATACTTGGAGGAGAATTACATGGACAAGCACGAGTCCGTGAATCTGACCGCGAAAGCCCTTACGAAGAAGGGGCTGTCCTTCGTCGCTGCGTGGAACCTTCATTCAGAGAAGTAGGATCGTTGGGTATCGAACAAAAGGAGTCGGGCTTTCAAACCCATTCCCTCTTCGTTTTATGTTACTGCCTTATTGATGGCGCCAGATGATCGGACAGCGCCAGCGAATCAGCAATGAAGTAAAGATTGAATACCCGCGCATCGCTAAGACAGATTCGATGAATTCGAAGAAGCTGCTCATACTGGCTTCGCTCCTGACGATTGCGGCAGGCATCATCATATCGATCATCTCCATCGCTCTGGGTCAAATGCAGATGATGCTGTTCCTTATCTTCCCCGTCTTCTACGCGGAAGGTCTTGTCCCCGCAATCGGGATCGCGTTACTATTCATCGGATTCGCCGCACTCTTCCTTTCGACGATCATATCCGCCGCAGGAGGCGGAGCGAGATCGTATCCGGACGAAGAATCTTTTGATGACATCAAGGTGAGGGAAAGAGAAAAGCCAGAGATGAAAGCGGGGGGCGTGGTTCTGATCGGTCCGATTCCGATAGTCTTCGGATCGAATTGGACAATCGCCATTGCGGCGATGATCCTCGCGATATTCCTCGTAGGATTGATGCTCTTGTTCCTACTGTAGTCCCTTTACAAGCGACTCGGCGGCCTCTTCGACAGAGATCTTCTGCTTTCTCGCCAGGTCCCTGATCTCACTCATCAACCTGACATAGGCATCGAAGTCCATTTCACGCTTCCGCATCGCTTTCCCTAAGGTCTGCTCGAAAGCCAGCGTCTTCCTGGTCTGTGAGAGAGCCTCCTCGATGATGTCCTTGTCTTCCTGACTCAGCGGCGCCATTCCTCGACAACCCTCAGGAAATTCTTGAAAATCTCATAGCCGTGCTCTGTGTTCTCGACCTCGGGATGGAATTGCAGTCCGTAGATCGGCCTCGTCCTCATCTTGACCGCCTCATAGGGGCAATTCGTTGAGTGGGCGAGGACTTGGAATGACTCGGGCAGCACCGTCACCTCGTCATTGTGCGATTCCCAAACGTAGAACCGTTTCGGCAGACCCTTGAACAGTTCATCCTCCTCGTCGACAAGAAGCTGGGTCTTGCCGAACTCCGGGATCTTTGCAGGCTCCGTCCTGCCGCCATATTTCGTACAGGTGTACTGCATCCCGGCGCATATCCCCAGTATCGGGAATCCCGCCCTGTCGAGATACTCGCCGTTCCTGCCCATCCTATCGACGTCCAATGCCACACGGGGGGACCCTCCCGAGAGAACGAGGGCGTCGACGTCTTCCAATTCATCGAACGGGGTCGAGTTGGGAACGACCTTTGTGTCAACGTCAAGGTACTTCAGCACCCTCCACTCCCGGTGCGTCCACTGGCCCCCGTTGTCGATGACATAGACCTTCATCGCGTCGACAAATGGAAGGTGCTTATTTAAAGAATTGCGAAGGGCTCG
>JAJRAH010000108.1 GCA_028679985.1 Methanomassiliicoccales archaeon | reverse complement strand
GATCATTCACGACCTTCACCTCGAAGTCCCTTCCGTATGCGGATCTCTCCATCGCCGCCCGCAGAAAGGATCTGCCGATGCGGCCGAAGCCGTTTATCGCAACATTCAACGTCATCGATTCTTCATAACAGTGGTTCTAGCATGTAATAAGTCTTTTTCGCATCGAAGGCGTCCGAGGATTCGAGAAAAGGCGATCTTCACTTTCCGATCCCGAGGGTCCTGTCAGTCTTTCGGATGGACCTGAGCGGATCCTTCTCCAGCTTCATCATCGACCTGATGCAGTCGATGTTTTCGGGGATGACATCGCTCTCCTGGTGTATCGCCTGGTAGTAGTAGAGGGTCTTTTCGACCACTTTCACTCCATCCTCCCAAACGATGATCTCCATGAAGTCGCCCCTCGGCCGGTTCAAGTCCCTCGCCAGTTCCATGATCTGGGCTGAGGACTTGATTCCATGCTTCCCGCTCACGAACTTGATCCTCGGCGTGTTGTCCCATACGGAAAGGATCTCCTCCCCCTTCGCCTTCTTCTTCAGGTCGGCCGTAACGCAGTGAATGTGCATCATCGTTGTCGGGGCCGTGACGGACATAGTCTGGATGTTCAGCCATGGCATGACAGTCTGGACGTCCGGTCCATGGTGAGTGGGCAACTTCAGAGTGGGCTCGACAGCGTTGAGAAGCGCGCCCTTCTTATCCGCGGGATCCGCGCCCCTCCTGACCAAAGCTGCGAACACCCTCTCCGTCCCGAAAACATTGTCGACAGGGAATAGCGTCCTTATGAGACCGGTGGTGTTGCAGGACACGACCCGCGCGAACTGCGCCCCCCACGCCTCGTGGTAGTTCGCGAATGAGTTGAACGAAATTCCGGCTATACCGTGCTCCTCGCCCCCCTGGAATATCCCCTTGACTCCGGCCTTCTCGTACATGGCCCTGTATTCCTTCCCCATCTTCCCCGGGGTGGCATCAACGACGATGTCGACCTTCGTCAGGAGGTCTTCCAACGTACCGGCCATCTTGATGCCTTCTTTCTCGAAGGCCTCCACGAACTCCTGCTTCGCGGCATAGAGCGGGATGTTCTCTTTATTCGCGAGCCTCGCTTCGTAGCTCGGCTTCGTCTTCGTTACACCGACGATCTCCATGTCATCCTGCTTGGCTATCGCGAACGCGACCCGCTTTCCAATCGTCCCATAGCCATTTATGCCGACCCTGACCTTCATTTCCGTTCCTCCTAGCCCCGCTACGAAATACGAATCAAACAATATCTCCCTTACGGTCAACCACAATGGCATGCATTGTCACGGACTGGCTCAGGGGGACATCGTCACAAGTTCCAATACTGCTTCTGGACCTCTATGACGGACTCCACCTCTTCCCTTCCCATCACCTCTACGTCCTTCGAGTAGATCTGACGGAGCGGAACCTCCGCGCCGCAGAACTCTCCGACGAGCGCAGATAGGACCTCCGCGGTCGCCTCGAGCGCGTAGCCCCCTTCCAGCATGAACGCTATCCTCCTGTCCGGCGCGATGGCGATGAGACGCCTGCATATCTCGAGGTACGCCTTCGACGATAACGCCAGGCTTGCGAGGGGATCAGAATAGTGCGCATCGACGCCTATGCTTACGAGTATCATCTTCGGATCGTATTGGTGGAGTATCGGCTCGATGATGCGGTCGAGAATCATCATGTAGGTGGCGTCCCCGATGCCGCCCCGCATCGGGATGTTGACGGTGAACCCCTCCCCCCTTCCCTTTCCGACCGTCCGAGCATCACCGCTTCCGGGATATATCCCCCGCTGATGAGTCGACATGAAAAGTACCTTGTCGTCCTCAAGGAAGATGTCCTCGGTCCCGTTGCCGTGATGGACGTCTATGTCGACTATTGCAGTCCTCTCAAGATACATCCTCCTGGCGGCGATCGCAATATTGTTGAAGTAGCAGAAACCGCCGCAGAAATCTCGACCGGCGTGGTGACCGGGGGGCCGGACCAATGCCAGAGTCGGCTTTCCGCAGTCATGTGCGATCCTTGCAGCTTCGATCGAGCCGCCGGCGGCAAGCAGCGCGATCTCGTAAGTATCCTTATGAATGTACGTATCTGGGTCCAGGAATCCCTCGGGAGAATTTCTGATTCTTGAGACGTGCTGGGGCGAGTGCGCCAACAGAATGTCCTCCTCGGAGGCTGGCCCGGGTCTGGTCACATCCTTCCAAAGATCGAGCTCCAACATTCTTTTTATCGGGATCGCTAGGCGTTCGGGGGACTCTGGGTGTCCCTCGTATTGAACGTGATCGAAATACCGCTCGTGGAACACGATCGCCATGATTTCTCATGATTGAGCGACGGCCCATTAAACCCTTGTGTCGTCGGATTGAGGTCGGCCGAACGACAGCTCAGGATCGCCGAATTCTGCCTCTCGAACGTCCGATCCGGTGACGCCAGCTAAGCAAGGGTTAAATAGTAGCCCTCGCTTTATGGGAAGCGTGTCAATGACAGCCACGCGCGACAGTATCTCGGACTTCTCGATTATAGGCGCAGTGGTAATCATTATTAGTTAGAGGCATCCAGATTCTGGGTGTCCTCGATCATTGTCTCGATAAGGAGGGCAATTCTTCTGAAAGGCTCCAAGGCCGCACTCACGTTGCTGGAGAAACAAGGCGTCAATGTCATGTTCGGGTTGCCAGGAGGTACAACCATACCCCTTTACGACGATCTCCTGGACTCGAACATACGTCATGTGCTGGTCCGACACGAGCAGTGTGCCGCGCACATGGCGGACGGCTACGCCCGCGCTACCGGCAGGGTTGGAGTCTGCACCTCTACCTCAGGTCCTGGCGTGACGAACCTCATGACCGGCGTAGCGACAGCCTATGTAGACTCTTCTCCGATGCTCGTTCTGACCGGCCAGGTCGCCACGCCGATGATAGGCAACGACGCATTCCAGGAGGCGGATTCGTTCAGCCTCATGATGCCGATCACGAAGCACAACTTCAGAGTCCTGGACCCGAAGGATATCCCCGAGGCGATAGTGAGAGGCATGGCGATTGCGACGACCGGTAGGAAAGGACCGGTTCACGTAGACCTCCCGGTCGACGTCATGAGGGCCGAGGTTCCGGAGGATATGATGCGCAAGGAATACCGAGTCGCGCCACCGGCGGAGGACTTCTCGGGGTTACCTCAGGCGGTCCAGATGCTGCGGAATGCGGAGAGACCTCTGATACTCGTCGGGGGCGGCGTGATATGGTCGGATGCCACGCAGGAGGTCCTCAGGATATCGCAGATGCTCATGGCCCCCATAGTGACGACGATAATGGGAAAGGGCGCCGTGCCGGAGGATCATCCTCTCTGCCTCGGCGTCATAGGCATGCACGGGCGCGAGTGTGCCAGAAAGGCCTTCTCGGAATGCGACCTGGTCCTTGCCCTTGGCACTAGATTCTCGGATAGGAGCGCTGGTAATCAGAATGTGTTGGAAGAGGGAATGAGGATCATACACGTCGACATCGATTCAGGGGAACTCGGCAAGACCTACAACTCCTTGGTGAGGATAGTCGGCGACGCCAAGAAGGTCCTTCGCTTGATGATCGAAGGACTTGTCTCGCGGAAGGGTGAAAGCGAATGGTCCAAGAGAGTAAGGACCTACATCAAGGAGTGCGAATGTGAGATAGACTTGCCCGAGAATCCGATCAAGCCCCAGAAGATCATCCGCGACCTCATGACGGTCCTTTCCGACAATGCCTTCATCACAACGGAAGTCGGGCAAAACCAGATGTGGGCCGCACACTTCTTGAAAGTCAAGCGACCGAGACAATTCATAACCTCGGGAGGATTCGGCACGATGGGATTCGGCTTCCCGGCGGCGCTGGGCGTCAAGGTGGCGTTCCCCAACAGCCCCGTGGTGGACATCGCTGGCGATGGCAGCATACAGATGGTCTTCCAGGAGTTCGCGACCGCGGTCTCCGAGAATCTGCCCGTTGTCGTCTGCCTCATGAACAACGGATGGCTCGGGATGGTGAAGCAGTGGCAGAAACTCTTCTGGGAGAAGAGATACAGCGGGACCGAACTGAAAAAGAACCCCGACTTCGTCAAGCTCGCGCAGGCCTTTGGAGCGGACGGAGTGAGAGTCGAGAGGCCCTCGGAACTTAGACCTGCGCTGCTGGCAGGCCTCAAATCGGGGGTGCCGTTCATAGTCGATGTCATCGTGGATCCGGAGGAGGATGTCCTTCCGATGATCCCGCCAGGAAAGGGATTGGACATAGTCAGAGGGAGATGCAAATGGAAGTGATAAGGGTCGTAGTGAATGACGCGCAAGGAGTGCTCTCGAGGGTCCTCGCGGAACTCGTGAGGAGGAAGGTCGACGTGGACAAGGCCTTCTTCGGAAGGGAAGACGGAAAGGTCACAATGATCATAGAAGTCAGGAGCACTTCACTGAACGGAGCGCTGATCTCAGCGGTCCAGAATCTTCAGGACGTCCTATCGGCCGAGTACCTGAAGGAGGACTACCTCTGCCATTGGGAACTATTCCCTTCCACGAAGTCCGAGCGGGTCCTGATGGGCACGCATGACGGAGGCTCCACGGGACCGAGAAAGGATTCGAACATTGTTTATATGGGACTGACCGTACGGTCGCAGAGTGACAAAGAGTAGCAGGTGAGACTATGGTTAAGATCTATCATGATGCAGATGCAGATTTGAAAGTGCTGAAGGGGAAGAAGATCGCTGTCATCGGCTACGGGAGCCAGGGAAGGGCCCAGGCGCTGAGTCTCAAGGACAGCGGCATGGACGTCGTCGTTGGTCTCAGAAAGGACGGCAAGTCCTGGGACGCCGCGAAGAAGGACGGCGTCGCCGTCGCCGAGGTCCCGAAGGCAGTCAAGGGCGCCGACATCGTCATGATCCTGCTGCCCGACGAAGTGCAGGAGGGAGTGTACACGAACCATATCGCCCCGAATCTGAAGGACGGTGCCGCGCTGTACTTCTCGCACGGATTCGCCATAACCTACGGGACGGTGAAGCCGCCGAAGAACGTTGATGTCATCATGGTCGCCCCTAAGTCCCCCGGAAAGAGGGAGAGGGAGATGTTCCTGGAAGGATTCGGAGTGCCTGCGCTGTTTGCTGTCGAGCGCGACTACACGGGAAAGGCCAGGGACATCGTCTTGGCTATCGCGAAGGGGATAGGATGCACGAGGGCGGGAGTAATCGAGACGAACTTCCACGATGAAGTCACCTCGGACCTTTTCGGAGAGCAGGCCGTCCTGTGCGGAGGAGTCACCGCACTCATACTGGCTGGATTCGAGACCCTCGTGAAGAGGGGATACCAGCCTGAACTGGCGTACTTCGAGTGCCTCCACGAGCTGAAGCTGATAGTTGATCTCATCCAGGCTGGCGGCCTTGGACACATGTGGAAGAATGTAAGCAACACTGCAGAGTTCGGCGGACTTACCCAGAGAGACTACATCATCACTGAAGACACGAAGAAAGCGATGGACAAGATGCTCGACAAGATCCTGTCGGGTGAGTTCTCGAAGGAGTGGATGGCTGACTGGAAAGGCGGTCTCAAGAAGATGAGAGAACTCGAGAAGCAGGAATCCGATAGACAGATCGAGGTCGTCGGAAGGGAGATCCGCGCACTGTTCGAGATGAAGAAGTGATTTCCCGAAATCCCTTCCTTTCCTGCCCCGTCGGCGGCATTCTCAGCTTTCGACTGCCCCTCAATCTCCTGCAGTTCTAATATATCCGCACGGGGATTAGCCCTAATGCAGACGGGAGATGGATGCCTTGAGAAGAATGAATATTAAGACACCCAAGCAGGACTTTCTTGTGGAACTGAATGACACCGAGACGGCGGAAGCCATATGGCTCGCGCTTCCGTTCGAGGAGTACGCGAACGTCTGGGGAGAAGAGATCTACTTCGAGATACCTGTCAAGATGCCTCTCGAACGCGGCAAGAGAATAATGGACATAGGGGAGGTCGCGTTCTGGCCAGACGGCAGCGCACTCTGCTTGTTCTTCGGCCCCACTCCAGTCAGCCAAGACGAGAGACCTGCGGCGATAAGCAACGTGACACCAGTCGGAAAGATTGTCGGCGATTCGGGCGGACTGAAGAAGGTCGGCGACAGGAGCAGGATAACCGTCGAAAGAATCTGAATCCCTAACCGCCACCGATCAACTCGATTCCATCGAAGCAGACAGTAGGGACGATGCAGTGCTTGACCACGGTCGAATCGCTCGCCACATCGCTGACATTTCTCAATGCCTCAAACATGTTCCCGACCAACAGCGCACGATCAATCTGCTGAACGACTTCCCCTTTCCTGATCAACCCTCCGCAACGGACCTCCAGGCCGAATGCACCGGTAATGGGATTGACCTCAGGGTCGGAAACGCGCTCGATCACAACGCCTTCATCCACGGAGGAAATCAAGTCCGCCCTGCCCTTTCTTCCGGGGGCAAGCACGAGATTCATCGGCCAGATCCCGATAGGATCGAGGTAGATTCCTTGGGCATCCTCCGGGCGCCTCCTGACTCCGTTCCCCGAAGGCTCCATCGACACAAGACCGGCATTGTAGCTGTCGTAGAGGTATGACCTCAAGACCCCCTTGTCCACAAGAGTCTTCTTCGATGTCGGGACGCCTTCGTCATCGTAACCCGAGGATAGCATCCCGTTTCCGTCGCTCGGATCGTCGACTATGGTGATCGAACGAGAGGCAACCTCCTCTCCAACCTTCCTCAACCAGGCGCTTCTCTTCCTGTGAACGTTCTCCGCGCTCAGGGCGGAACCGGCTGAGTGGATGAGCATCTCCGAAAGCTCCCCCGGGAGAATGATAACGTTCCCTTTCATCCTGCCCTTGAAGGCGACCGTCTTGGACGACGCCAAGGCCTTCTCCCTCAGCGAGCGGCCGATCGCTTCCGGATCGAGACCGGAGAGATGAGGCGAGTAGAAGCTCTCGACGCCCTCTCCCGGTTTTGATCCGTCTGTCATTGTCGTGAAATTGAGGTATACCAACGTGTTCTT
This sequence comes from Methanomassiliicoccales archaeon, assembly GCA_028679985.1. Classification (GTDB taxonomy): domain Archaea; phylum Thermoplasmatota; class Thermoplasmata; order Methanomassiliicoccales; family JACIVX01; genus JAJRAG01. The sequence goes on along the minus strand of JAJRAH010000108.1, from coordinate 3,429 downwards.
GCGATCGACATCGACACCGTCGGAATTGCGAATGACGGATTCAACTTTCGCCACTCTGATCAGACCTTTCGGAACCTTGACTCCGCCCCCGTCCGTCGAGCTCTCGACGATTCGCTCGGATATCTCCACGAGCTGCTCCCCCGTCATGTTGGCGATCCTTTCGTCCCAAACCTTTGGATCGACCGAGGATCTCATCCCGCCTGCGGGAAACTGCTTGAAGCCGCTGTCCGCCGGTGAGAGACCCGCCATTCTGATCGCGGCCATCGTGGTCATCTCCGCCTCCTTCATCGTGCTGCATGAGGACGAGGATTGACCGGGTCTGTTTCCTTCAGCCACCCTCACGGCCAGTCCCTGGTCGATCTTCTCCTCTATGTGCTTCACTGCGGAGTCATCGACGTACAGGCTCAACGTCCTGGTCCTGACCCCAAAGAGTTCGAACTGGTCCGGTCCCTCCCTGCTCGCGACCCTGTACGCGCTTCCGACAATCGATTCCAGGTCCGTTCAACCACCCCCTACCAGGAGTCTGGACCTGCAATAAGGCCCGCCGCTACTCACAGGCACGAAGTCCTCGATCCCTTTCCCGCAGTTTCCTCCGTCCAGTTGGACTTCGTCTCCGACCGCGTCCGTAGTCTTGAGTATGTCGAGGGCACTGCCCGTGAGCGTGAATGATCGGATCAGATCGGTAATCTTCCCATTTTCAATGATGAAACCCCTCAGGGTCTTCGCTTCGAATCCGCCTCCGACAGGATCCTCCATTCCGCTTATCGATCTGTCTGCCAGAACTCCGAACTTGATATCTTCGATCATCTCCTCGAGCGTCCAGTCTCCGGCCTCGAAGAACGTGTTCGTCATTCGAACCCAGACCCTCCTTCCGAAGTCCTGAGCCCTGCCGTTGCCGGTCGGGGTCACCCCCATTTCCCCGGCAGTCTCGAGGTCCTGCATGTACCCCTTGTAGATCCCGTCCTTGATTATGACGGTCCTCGAACTTGGGGTTCCCTCGTCGTCGAACGGAATCGTCCCAAAAGCACCTTCGATCGTTCCGTTATCGACCATAGTGATCTGTTCACTTGCCACCCTCTTCCCGACGGCGCCGGTCAGGAATGATCTCCTCTTCACTATTTCGTCGGCTTCGGACGCATGGCCCATCACCTCGTGCGCAAGCGTCCCGCTTATCTTGGGATCGCTGATGCACGTCATGAACCCAGAGGGCGGTTTCTTCGCCGCTAACATCTTCGTCGCCTCCTCCCCGGCCGACTTCCCCATCGCCATGACGTCCTTCCCCTTGATCAGCTCGAAGCCCCTCGTGCCGTCGACGATCTCGAAAAACATCTCTCTACGTCCGTCCCCTGAGGCAACGGGGAACGCGATCAGCCGAACCCTGACCTCTTCCCACTTCAAGGATGAGCCAAATGAATTGACGAGTGTGTTCGTCCTGACCTCGTCCCGATAGTCCGAGTTCGAGTTCACAACTCGACTGTCGATCTTCTGTGCCTTGTCCAGGTCTCCCACGTATGCGAGCTTCTCTTCGATCGGTACGCTGTCCGTGTGGATCCGAACGTTAGCTCTCACCTGCCTGTCGCTCGAAGGCATGTCGGGTATCTTCTTTCCTTTCGCCCCTCCGAGCTTTGCGTTCTTCGCCGCCCGAACGCATGCTTCGAGGATGCTCTTCCTATCCAACTCGACCGTCGTAGCGTACCCCCATGATCCGCCGATCCTCGCCCTGAAGCAAACGCCCCCGAGTGTCTGTTCCGTCAGAGTCCTGACCGACGCGTCCACGACTCTGATGGATGTCCCCTTCAGGACCTGATGCTTGGCATCGCAAAATTCGGCGCCCTCGGACGTCATCCGATCGACCGCGGTGATAAGAAGATCCTCCACCTAGATCACCGTCAGGTTCTTCGAGGCACTTGTCAGAATCTCGCAGCCATTCTCCTTTACACAGACAACGTCCTCGATCCTGACGCCGCCATATCCAGGCGCATAGACGCCTGGCTCGACGGTGAGAATCATGTTCTTCTTGAGGGGGAGATCGACCCCTGGCGCCATTCTTCCACCGTCATGGATGGACAGACCGAGACCGTGACCGAGCGAGTGGGGCATAGTCCCGCCGCCCTTCAATTCGTCAATCACGGATCGGGCCGCGGCATCGACGTCCTTCCCATTGACGCCAGCACGTATAGTCGCAAGTCCGGTCGCCTGTGCCTCCAACACGGCTTCGTACATCTCCCTCTGCCGTTTGGACACCTTGCCGGCAACGAACGTTCGCGTGATGTCAGAGCAGTATCTGCGGTACTTCGCTCCAAAGTCAAATAGCGCGAAATCACCTTTCCTCAACACTGTGGCGTTCGGAGAGTGATGGGGGTCGGCCGAGTTCTTTCCGAAAGAGGATATCGGTTCGAATGACGGAGAGCTCGCTCCTTTCTTCTGCATCTTATATGACAACTCCGCAGCAGCCTCATACTCCTTCATTTCGACTTCAAGGAAATCTGGTATATCATCGGCAACCTCAGAGACTATCTTGCATGCATCTCTTATCAGCTCGACCTCGCTGTCGTCCTTGACGATCCTTGTCTTCTCAATCGCAACGGATATGTCGATCGCATCGATGCCCGGGGAGGCTCGCTTGATCTCTTCGAGGTTGCTCACCGAGAGTCCTGCACCGTTTATTCCCAATCGCCTGACCCCTCGGAGTCTTTCCTTGAGCAACTGCACCCTTTGAGCCAGCTTCGCGTAGACCATGACTTGACAGTCTCCGCCCACGGCACAGCTCTCCTCCAGAGCGGATGATATGACATCTGACTTGCCGTCTGGCCAAAGGATCGCCGCGCAACCCTCGAAAAGGCCGGACTCGTAGCCAGTCACGTAGAAGAACGAGAGATCGACATTCGGCTCCTCGCCGTTCATCAGAATTATCGCGTCCACGTTGTCCGTCAGATTGGAGAAGATCCTCTTGACTCTGTCTTTCATTGTCTAGCCCAGCCGGAGAACCACTACACAAGATTTATAATTTCCCAACACGTCCAGAAGGATTCTGAAAGAACTGGATAGAGATCAGACGCCGATCCAAACGTTCCCGACGAGCCTCCTTATCGTGGCCAGGGCAGATAGGGCTGCCAGGTAACTCGTCGAGGGGTTCTTAGGAAATGGGACGTTCTTGGTCTCGGAGACGACCTCTCCGAACGGTCCCCTCACGATCACCTTGTGAGTGTTCTTGTTGGTTTCCGGGTCTAGGATGATCCTTACTCGCGTCTTGTCGAAACCGACCCCCAGGAGGCTTAGAGTCGCTGAGACGTTCATGTTTCTGGGGAAGAGGGTCGCGGCCTCTCTGGCGCTCCCCTCGAAGACTACGACAGGTTCCTTGAGATCGCTGACTTCTATCCCCTTACTCCTCAGATAGTCCATGTTGCCGAAGCTCTTGGGATTCTTGGT
>JAJRAH010000107.1 GCA_028679985.1 Methanomassiliicoccales archaeon | reverse complement strand
GGGGCAAACAGGATATTCCTGATCGGGTTCGATTTCACGACTGCAAGAGCACAAGCTGGGAAGAACACTGTCACCAAGGCGAAGAAGCTAGAGTGGGCGCGCAAGCTCATCTATGACCTGAATCCCTCGAGAGTCTCGCTCTCGACGCCGTAGCCGTGTTACGGAGGAAAGACAATCGGCGAATGATGAGATTTCGACCCATGAAAGCTAACACACCTGATGTTTGGTACATGATAGGGTAAGCATTTGTTAACTCTTTCGTGTGTCATTCTAACGCGAGGCATTCAGACACGCGACTGAATTCTCAAAATCTATATATAGCAACAAACTCCTACCAAGAGCCCAGTCTCCCAATTGTGATTGGTTTTTAGGGAGAAGGAGGAAAGGATAAAAATGGAAGGTGAAGGCGAGAAACTTCCAAGAGAGGAGGGCGGCAAGAAATCGATGACGAAGATCATCGCGGCTGTTGTCGTGATAATCGTCGTTGTCGCTGCAATCGGTGGCGCCTTGCTCTTGTTGGGAGGACAAGAACCGGAAAACAAGACTCCGACGGTGAGCTTCTCTGCCAGCGGCACAGCCGTGGAATTCAACACTTCGATCGTGTTCAATGCGACTGCAAGCAGCGATCCAGATGGTGATATTGTCAACTACACCTGGCAGTATGGTGATGGCGTCGAGGAGACCAAGACTTCTGCCTTGACTGAGCACACCTACGCATACCCAGGTATGTACCTTGTTGTTCTCACGGTAGAGGATGACAAGGGAGCGACGACGACCAACTGGAACGCGCCGATCCGCGTCGAGGTTTTCAACCCCACACCTGAGGAAGAGAACAACGACACGATTCCAACTGCGCTGGTAGCGGCGAGCGGTGGAGCTATTCAGAACAATACCGCCGTTTCGTTCGACGCGAACTCCTCCAGTGCATGCACGATGCTGTATGACGAGGACGCTGAAGAGTGGTATGCTAGCTGGGGTCCGGAGAACATCGATGAGGTCGAGTGGCACTTCGCTGACGGATCTGCCGTTGTCTCTGGCAACCTTACCGTTGCGGGAGGGGTGAGTCACACTTTCCTCGGCGATGGTGACGTGTATGACAACTACGTTCTGGCGACGAGCATACACGGTCCTTCTCAGCGGTACTACTGGACAATAGTAGTTGTGCCGGTCGGTGGCGCATCAGGTACAGTTGTAAAGAACCCCAATATCTTCACGTATGCCGAGTTTGGTGAGCCCCAGTCTCTAGACCCCGCTTGGGACTACGAGAGCGCCGGTGGCGAAATCCTGCAGAACGTGTATGAGACCCTGGTGACCTACGACCACGAAAGCACGGCCGCGGACGAAATGGTACCCGTCCTGGCCGAGAGAGTCCCGAGCATCGAGAACGGTCTGGTGACACCCGACTTCAAGAACTGGACATACGAGATACGGGAGGGTGTGCCGTTCCACTACACGTCCGGAACTCTCAGTGGTGCAGATGTGGAGTACTGCATAGAGCGCGTCCTCATCATGAACGATCCGGCTGGACCTGCGTTCATGCTAGGACAGTTCATGATACCAGGTTACGCTCCCGGGGAGGAGCTTGACAGCGCCGCGATTGATGAGGCTGTCGAACTCGTAGACGATATGACCGTGACAATCCACTTGATCAACCCGATGCCGGTGTTCAACCAGATTATGGCATACACGGTCAACTCCATCTATCCGATGGAATTCGTGGAGAACCACGGCGGCGTCCAACCCCTCGAGCGGAACGAGTACATGAACAGACACTGCGACGGTACGGGACCCTTTATGCTGGTGGAGTGGGCATCGAACCAGCACATCATCATGCAGAGGTTCGACAACTACTGGCAGGAGGACAAGGCGAAGCTGGAGTACGTCATCATAAAGAAGGCGAACGACTACGGAACGAGGCTCATGCTGCTCAGAGGCGGTGATGTAGACGCTGCAGTCATGCCGGTACAGCACCGTGGAGACATGGAAGGCAACGCTGACATCGTACTGACCTACAAGCCGACGCTCTCCGTGCTCTTCATGTACATGGCTACGGACATCGAGCCTGGAGGCCCGGACATCGGTGACATACCCCTGACGTTCTTCAATGACGTCAACGTGAGGAAGGCGTTCTGCTACGCATTCAACTACGAGCAGTTCATTGAAGACATCACTATGGGAACCGCGCTTAGAGCGAACGGTCCGATAGTGCAGGGTCTGCTGGGATACGATCCCGACATCCCGATGTACGACTACAACCTGACGAAGGCAGCACAGTACTTGAATGCGGCGAAGGACACGAGGACCGCTGATCCGGACGACACATATGCGGACAACGGCTTCGAGCTCAACCTCTACTACAACGCTGGTAACCTGGGCAGGCAGTCGGCAGGCCTGATGATACAAGACGCGTTCACCGAGATGAGTGCCAACGCATCTCTGGGAATCACTGGCACTTTCACGGTGACAGTCAACGCGCTTGACTGGCCGACTTTCCTGAACGCCAGGGAGGCGAGGCAGCTGCCGTGCTCCATAATCGCTTGGGGTGCCGACTATCCAGACCCGGACAACTTCGCGAACCCGTTGCTGCATCAGAACGGCTCGTTCCCGTACTACTCTGGTATGGAGAACCAGACGCTTACGACGATGATCGAGGAGGCCGCTTTCGAGACGGACCCGGCATTGAGAATCCCGATGTACCATGACATCTCGATGTCATCCTACGAGAACGCGTACCTGCTCTATCTCGATCAGCCGACTGCGTTCTTCAGCATGCGCTCTTGGGTGAAGGGTTGGTATTACAACCCGATGCACTCACTTGTGCTATACTACGAGATGTACAAAGCCTGAGGCTAGTCGGAAGTTCAAAACTTTTTCCTTTTTCTCTTTATTTTCCCTGACCTAGATGCAATCATACAGAGGACGGTCGCGCGACTTTCGAGTTCTACTGGCTATTAAGAAAAATCTTTTATAGCAAGACGCTGTTCCATCCAACCTGAATGCTGGTGAGGTGACTCAACTCTGAGGCTCCGCGTTTTCATCGTGAGACGGCTTCTTCTGCTGATTCCAGTGTTGTTGGGTGTCTCCGTCTTCGTTTTCACGCTCACAAGGCTGGCGGGAGACCCCGCAGCGGCATACATCACGGAGCACATGAGCCCCGATGCAATCGTTGCCATCCGCGAACGATTTCATTTGAACGAGCCAGTATACATTCAATACTTCTATTGGCTGCAGGGAATGCTCGGTGGGGATTGGGGCTATTCTCAGACTGCACATTTGCCCGTCACCGAGGCGATAGCAGAATACTTCCCTGCTACTTTTGAATTGACTTTCATCAGCATAATAATCGCAGTCGTTGTCGGGATTGCCCTCGGGACAATCTCGGCCGTGAGAAGAGACACACCCGTCGATCACGCGACTCGGGTGATGGCCCTTTCTGGAGTGTCACTTCCCGTATTCTGGCTCGGACTCATGTTGCAGTATATATTTTATTCCCAACTGGGCTGGCTCCCAGCCGATAATAGGGGCGACCTTATTCTGATCATAAACCAAGGAGGAATAACAGAGTATACTGGTTTCAGACTCATCGACTCGCTTCTTACTGGCAACCCGACTCTGTTTGGCGATGCCCTGATCCATCTCATCATGCCCGCTGTCACACTTTCCTTTGGGACAATCGCGATAATAACGAGGATAATGAGGTCTAGCATGCTCGAGGTCATGAACCTCGATTACGTCAAGACTGCGAGGTCCAAGGGTATGCCGGAAAGGCTCGTGATTCGAAAACATGCTCGACGCAATGCACTGATTCCGACTACAACGGTGATTGGCCTTTCCTTCGGCGGCCTGCTTAGCGGAGCCGTGCTGACTGAGTCTATATTCAACTGGCCTGGCCTCGGGCGGTGGTCCGCTTCCGCCACGTTGAACAATGACTGGGCTGCGATCTTGGGCTTTACGCTGTTGGCAGCTATCATCTATGTCCTCGTCAACTTGATCGTGGATGTCATGTACGCCTATTTGGATCCGCGCGTGCGGTTGGAGTGATCGAATGGCGACTGAGCCGAGCACAATAAAGAAGACAGGCTTCCTTGGTGACTCAATCAATCTTGTGAAGAAATCCCTCAGACCGAGGCTGCGCGAATTCAGATTCTCAATGTATCTGATGAGAAAGAGCGCGTTGGCGTTCGTCGGTTTGATAATTGTGTTAATAATGGTTTTCATCGCGATCTTCGCTCCATTGCTTGCACCTCCTGCGCCTAATGCTGATCCAATGCAGATACCGAGGGACTACCAATTGCCGAAGCCTCCCGGGGTCGAAAACCACCTATTTGGCACCGGTCAGTTGGGTGCTGACATATACTACGGGATAGTTTGGGGTGCCAGAACGTCCATGGAAATATCGTTGTTCGTGGTCGCCACGGCCACGATCATCGGTCTCGTTCTCGGGGCCGTCTCGGGATTTTACGGTGGAGCGGTCGACGAAGCGCTCATGCGGATCACTGACGTCTTCCTTTCAATACCGTCGCTTATCTTGGCGATGGCCGTCGCCGCCGTTCTTACCAGAAGCCTAGAGAACATCATGCTGGCCCTGACGATTGTTTGGTGGCCTCCGTATGCGAGACTGATCAGGGGGCAGGTCTTGTCTGTGAGGGAAAGCACCTACGTCGAGGCGGCCCGTGCAATGGGGGCGAAGAAGTCTAGGATACTGTTCAGACACATCGTTCCGAATTCCCTAGCTCCTGTCGTTGTTAACATGACGATGGATTTCGGTGTCGTGGTCCTGGTTGCGGCCGGTCTAAGCTACATCGGGTTCGGTGCTCCGGCGGGCACCGCAGAGTGGGGGAAGATGGTTTCTGATGGGCAGGAATGGTTCCTGAGCACTACGACCTACGATGGCCAGCAGTACAGTCCTTGGTGGGTTGTGACATTTCCGGGACTAATGATATTCTTGTTCGTGATGGGCTTCAACCTGCTTGGTGATGGCCTCAGGGACATACTCGATCCCCGCCTTAGGAGATGACAAGATGAGTGACAACGTTCTGCTTGAGATTGAGAATCTCTATACCAACTTCTATACTTATCAAGGAGTTGTCAAGGCCCTCGACGGCATCAGCTTCCATATCGACAAAGGTGAGGTATTTGGACTCGTGGGGGAGACCGGTTGCGGGAAGAGCGTCACGGCAAACTGCATTCTGCGACTGATTCCTTCCCCGCCTGGAAAGATCGAACGCGGCAGGATTCTTTTCGGCATGAGTTCGGAAATCATGACCAAGAAGAGAGAACTTTCAGAGAAGTTGAAGTCCCTCGAATCCGACGGCAAGAAAGATGGCGAGGAGTACAAGAACGTCAGAACGGATCTCACAAAAGTCATCAGAGAGTACGATCTCTTGTCACGAAGTGATTCGTACATGAGGAAGATCCGAGGCAAGTACATCTCGATGATCTTCCAGGAGCCGATGAGTGCATTGAATCCAGTTTTCACGGCAGGCGATCAGATATCCGAGATATTGGTCCTTCACGAACGCAAGGACCTCGCGAAGACGGTCATAAACAACATCGATGAGAGACTGAAAGCATCAGATTCCAAAGGATCGATGGAAAAGGCGGCAATGCGATTCTTCAGACGGTTCTACGTTAGAATGCAGAAGGAGCCGGACGCTCTTTCTTTGAGACTCATGTCGCGGATTCCGCTACTCCGAAGGTACGAGAGACTCATGAAGAAGGAGGCGATGAAACGCGCTGAGAGCATGCTCGAACTTGTGAGGATAGCGGATCCGGCTAACGTCGTGCGTTCGTTCCCCTACGAACTGAGCGGAGGTATGCAGCAGCGGGTGATGATCGCGATGGCGCTCGCTTGCAAGCCGCAGTTGCTCATAGCCGATGAACCGACAACGGCTCTAGACGTTACGATTCAGGCCCAGATCCTGAAGATAATGAAAGACCTTCAGCAGGAGACCGGGACGTCCGTCCTTCTGATCACCCACAACTTAGGAATCATCGCCGAGACATGCGACAGGGTCGGAGTCATGTATGCTGGCGTTATGGCGGAGATCGGATCCGTCCATTCGATTTTCAAAGAACCCCTGCATCCCTACACGCAGGGATTGATGAACTCACTTCCGAGACTTCTGGCCACCGGGGCTTCGAGACTTGAGACGATTCCAGGAAGCGTTCCTAACCTCATCCACCCTCCACCAGGATGCAGATTCCATCCGAGATGCCCATATGCAATGACTGTGTGTAAGGAAAAGAAGCCTCCGATGATCGAGGTGAAGCCGGGACATTTCACATCCTGCTATCTCTACACGGAGGCGAGTTGATGGAGGAATTGCTGGTCGAGGCAAGGGGCATGGAGAAGCACTTCCCCATTACCGGAGGTCTTCTGAAGAAGAAGGTGGGCAGCGTCAGGGCTGTGGATGGAATAGACATCCGCATAAAGAGAGGCGAGACGCTCGGCCTCGTTGGAGAGAGCGGATGTGGCAAGACGACTGCGGGAAGATGCCTGCTGCAGCTCACGAAGCCGACGGGCGGCCATGTTTACTACAAGATGCCAATCGATGTCAGAGAAAGGCTTGATCAGCTGCAAAGCTCTCTCGCCGCCGCACAGAAGGGAGACGATAAGGCCGAGGTCGAGAAATTGGAGGCAGAGATCGAGAAGATAGACCTTGAGTATGCCTTGGAGATGCGAGACAGTGAAGAACTCAGGAGACTCCGTCAAGAGATGCAGATCGTGTTTCAGGATCCATTTTCATCACTCAACCCCAGGATGCTCATCAGGGACGTGGTTGGAGAGCCTCTCCTGATTCACGGCATAGCGAAGGGCGAGGAGCTGCGCGAAAGAGTCATTGGGCTACTTGAAAGGGTGGGTCTCAACCCGGAACATCTGTATAGATATCCGCACGAGTTCAGCGGAGGACAGCGGCAGAGGATTGGCGTGGCACGAGCGCTTGCCCTCAATCCCGACTTCATCGTTCTCGACGAGCCAACTTCTGCCTTGGACGTCTCCGTCCAGGCCCAGATCCTCAACATGTTGAATGATCTCCAAGGCGATCTCGGACTGACCTATCTCTTCATTTCTCACGATCTTAGCACGATACGGTACATGTGCGACCGTGTCAGTGTCATGTACCTTGGGAAGATCGTCGAAACGGCGCGGAAGGAAGATCTTTTCCTCAAACCGCTTCATCCATACACCGAGGCGCTCCTCTCTGCGATACCCACTCCAGATCCCGATCTCAAGAGAGACAGAATCGTCCTGTCAGGAGACATCCCCAGCCCTGTCAACCCGCCCTCTGGATGCCGTTTCCACACCAGATGCCGCTACAGAGAAGCTATATGTGAGAAGGAAGAGCCTCAGCTCGTTGACAAGGGCGGGGAGCATCTCGTCGCTTGTCACTTCCGTTAGCAATGGATCGGACCATGGCAAGGAAACGGTCGATTGAAGTTGAAGAGGAGTCCGTGGCAGTCGAGCATACCTCTGAGGACTCTCACGAACTGCAGACTACCGAAAAAGCATACGAGAGCTGGCATGCTTGGTTTAGGAAGACCTACGCCAGGTACTGGTACATAGTGGGTTGCATATTCGTCGACTTGCTCGTGAGTCTGGAAGTTGCGAGGATAAGTCCTGAAGAATACTCGGTCGGCTTCTCCGTGTTCCTGTTTCTCGTTCTGGCACTCATCGAGATGTTCCTCTATGCAAGAGTTTGGGGACGCCCCAAGTGGCTGTGAGTGAATCGGGAAGTGGAACCATTTTATAGCGGTCATTCGTAAAGCAAAGTGATGGCCAACGACATCGTACTGATGATGTCCATTGCGGTATCTCTGATGATCATCGCCCTGCTGTTCTACGTGGATCGGATATTCAGAGTCAGCGTCTCTGATTTCTGGGAGACTGAGGCGATTGAGACACCTATCACTCTTGCGCTGGGTCTCGTGATCCTTGCAATCATCTTGTCTATGATCAACATAGGGATAGTGAGTTCCCCGATTCCGATAGATATGAACGTGACTGGAGTCCTGATACCGCTGGTGGTCTCCGTCTATATCGTGCTCTCGAGGAGAGTGAAGGCAAGATCCGCCCTGTTCTCAATAATCACGGTCAGCGCAATTACTTTCCCTCTCGCATCCGTGACGATGAACGGCATTTCCATCGCGCTCTTCCTTTGGCTCCTGCCCGTTTCCATCTCCGCTCTCCTGGGCTATCTGTTGGGAAAGACGAAGGAGCCCATGAGTGTCGCCTCTTTGGCCTATCTGTCGGCGAGCATGGGAATGCTCATTGGAGGAGACTTGGCCAACATTCCGAATTTCATCTCGTCTGGAGGGTCTTCTCTCATTCTTGGCGCAGGTGGCTTGATGGATTTTGTGTTCCTTGCAGGGCCCTTCTCTGTCGCGATTCTTTGGGGAGTCCTAGGGGCATGGATGACGATCAAGAAGAGAACCCGGTTCCGGTTCATCGTTCCGAAGCGTGGATAACCTGTTCCACGCTTGGAGTCCCAATATTTATTTGACCTTGAACGATGATGCGGGGTCGGGGAACAGTTGACCGTTGTCAGCATGGATGACGTCGTGAATGCGCTGAGGAACACCTTGGGGAAGAAGGGAATGGCCGAGAGCGACATCAAGAGGCTCGCGGAGTATCTGATGAGCTTCTTCGGCTACACGAGCGAGGTCATCGACAACAGGCTGACTTCCGAGGACAGGGACGTTTTCTACATGCTCGAGGAGGAGGGTTTGCTCACCACGACTCAGGAAGAGGTACACCTGAAGAAGGGCAAGCTATGGAGAATACACTACTGGATTCTCAAGAACGATCAGATCCTCCGACTCGCCCGGCAGAGCGAGCAGTCCCAGAAGCACCCCGATGACAGCTCGGCGATCTACGACGAGATATCCGAGGAGGTTTGGAACCGGGAATGAGGGTCCGGACCTCAGACACGATCCGGTCATGAATGCTTTAATAGTACTTTTCCATTAATCTGCCCAGAGGAACCCGATGAACGCGTATGTGATCGCGGCTTTGGTCATAGCTGCATATATCGTCATCTTCTACATTCTCATGAAGAAAGGTATCCTCGAGAAGCACGGCATCCACATGTGGGGCCCGATCCTGATGTGGAGAACCCAGAAGGGAAAGAACCTCATCGAGCGGTTGTCCAAGCCGAAGAGGTTCTGGAGCGCCTATTCGACTCTGGCCAAGTTCATCTGCATCGGTGTGATGATTTTCATAATGGCCTTGCTCATCTGGGAAGCGACCCTCGTCGCGAGTATTCCCGCCGAGAAGGCACCGGGGCCCGAGTTGATGCTCGGTATTCCCGGCATTAACCCAGTGATCCCGATATGGTACGGCATCCTCGGGCTCGTGGTCGCGATAGTAGTGCACGAGTTCTCCCACGGGATTCTGACGAGGGTCGGCGGAATGCCGTTGAAGTCTCTCGGCCTCGTCTTCCTCGTAATTCCGCTAGGAGCTTTCGTCGAGCCAGACGAAAAGGAACTGACAAAGGCCGAGAAGAAGAAGAGGACGAGTGTCTACGCTGCTGGACCGGCGGCCAACGTGATAGTCGCTATCATCTGCGCGCTGCTTTTCTCCACGGTGTTTCTTTCGTCGGTTGCACCTGTCAGGGACGGACAGGTGGTTATCAGCATTGCAACGGACGGTCCGGCGGATCGTGCGGACTTGTCCTTTGGCTCCCAGATTGTTAGCATAGATGGGCAGAGTGTGCTGACCAAGGATGAGTTTGATAATTTCACGGCACCTCTTCCCGGAGAGAACGTGACGGTCCAGTACTACTTCTCAGACACGCTCTATTCGAAGGAGGTCACCTCCGGCGTCGCTGTGACGCAGACCGCCTCCGGCCTTCCTGCCGCGGATGCCGGGATCGAAGTGGGGATGATAATAGCTTCCTTGAACGATACTTCGATTCGAAACGCATCGGACCTCAAGGAGACTCTGTCGCTGACGCACCCTCATCAGACGGTCAACATCACCATTCTGACCTACTATGAAGGCTCGGGCAAGTTCGAGGTCTTCAGCGATCTTACTACGATAACGCTTGCAAGCAAGAAGGAATACTACCTCAGGGTCGCACCCGATCTCGTCGGACCAGATTTCAAGGACAGCGGTTATCTTGGAGTGAACACCGCATACCTTGGGGCGTCGGTCAACTCCCCCGAGGTTGTGGTCAGGAGGCTCGCCCACCCGATGTACGGAGTTGAGAGCGCCGGGGATGCGATCTCGTCCACATTGTACTATCTTGCACTTCCGTTTGCGGGGCTCGCCCCGATTCAATCGCCAATAACCGATCTGTTTGCGCCGAGCGGGTTGTTCGCCGGCATCCCGGTCGAGGCGTTCTGGGTCATCTCCAACTGCTTGTATTGGATCTTCTGGATCAATATCATGGTCGGAATGACGAACGTTCTGCCCGCCATTCCTCTCGACGGCGGATACCTATTCAAAGACTGGCTCGATTCCCTGGTGGTGAAGGTGAAGAAGGATGCAACCGAGAAGGACAGAGACAAGTACGTTTCCACAATCACCTATGTCCTTGCATTGGCGGTCCTGTTCTTGATAATCTGGCAGCTCATCGGACCGAGATTGTTCTAGAGTCGAATTGAAGGGCAGGATCAAGGCTCAGACGACCTCGTTGCAGGCGGGACACACTTCGAAATCCAGTGAATTGACGTTCGAGCATACGTCGAACAGCTGCCCGCAGGACCTGCATCTTCTGAGCGCGACGAAGGAGGATTCGAAGCTCTTGCATTGGAGTACTCTCTCAGGTCCCTCGATCAAGCATACATCCGCCACGCAGTTGTCACAGAGGCTCCTCCTGCTGACATTAATGACAAGATGCTCGCCGAACGAAATCCTAGTCATCTGACACCCTTCCGCCGGAATCGCGCTTCCGTTCTCGACATACACCGCCAGCTTGTATTTGAATCTTCTCTACTGCATCCCGATCGCTGACGAGATCGGAGTGTCCGATCCCGCCTACTACAGCGGAGAGCGTCCAAGCGCGATGATCCTCCGGTGTCTTCGCCCAATCGGACGAAAGCGACGGACGCCCCGCCGCCCCTAGACAATGTTGTTCCTAACACGATCCTTCAATTCTCCCAACTTTCCCTTGTTCCAGCTGCTGGTCTTCGAGAAGAAGCCAGTGACCCTTGTGATCCCTTCGACGTCGGGAGAGGAGCAGTATGGACAGGTATCTCTCAGACCTCTGCTGGTCTTGCCGCATGTCAGACATGAGGTGAACTCGGGGCTGAATGCGATCTGAGCATTCTGCGTGTTGCTGAAAGTCTTCTTGACGAACGCGGCAATGCTCTCCGCCGGCGGCTTGTGCTCTCCCAACCAGACGTGAGTAAGAGAGCCTGCTTCAATTAGCGGGTGGAATAAGCCTTCCATCTTCACCCTCTCTATCGCGCTGATCGATGCTCCGACATTCAGGTACGTCGAGTTCGTGTAGTACACCTCACCGCTGCTCTTGTTCCCCCTGATGACCGTCGGGGCCTGCAGTGGATAGTACTTCATGTCGAGTCTCGCAAACCTGTAGGCCGTGCTCTCGGCCGGAGTCTGCTCGAGAGGCATCTTGATGCCATACTTGTTCCCGAGCAGCTCCGCCTCCGTCTTCATCGTTGCCATGACCTTCAAGCCGAATCTCAGGGCGTCTTTGGATTCGTGCATCTGCTGTCCGGTATGATATTGAACCATTTCGTTCAGGCCGACCATGCCGACCAGGAACGATGCCTTGCTGAGTCTGTAGTATGGCTCTCCGTCGAGGTTCATAGTGAGCAGGGCGAGCGGTCCATGCTTGCCCATGGCCAGCAACTTCGATATGAACTCACGCTTCTCCAAGTGCGCCTTCGCAACCATCTCTATCCTCTCGTGAAGGATCTCAAACATCTTGCTGTCGTCTTGGTGGGCTTCGTACGCCACCCTTGGAAGGTTGATGGTGACGTTCTGCATCGCAGAGTACCTCATTTTCCAGGGGGTCTTTGCGTCCTCGAGATCGCTTTTGTCCAGCTTGAAGGTAAGCCTGCAGCACTCGCTTATCTTGGCCGTATTCCCGCGGTCGAATACGAAGTAGGTGTTTCCCTTCTCCGATGCGACCTGGGATATCTTCGTGAGGAACTCCTCGTGACCGTTGGTCGAAAAGAACTTCTCGGTCATGTGGACGTTTGGCTTCGGGAAGAAGAACGGCCTTCCTAGAGCGTCGCCCTCGAGATAGACGTCGAAGAGAGCGTTCAGAAATCTCTGGCTCTCCTCGATATAGTCTTCGTAGGTCTGTCCCGTGAACTCTCCCTTCGGCCCAACAGCCGGCACATCGGCAAAGTGATTCGGGATCTCCCAGTACAGATTCAAGTCGCTGAATATTGACTGCCCGCCTCTGGCGACGGCTTGCTGAGCGAACTCGAATACGAGGATCTGAGCAAGCTGTTTCATTCGGTCATCGTCGACCTTCGTGAGATAGGGGGCAAGGAAGATGTTTACTGCATCCCATCCTATCGCGCCAGCAAAATGTCCCTGAAGAGCGGCCGAGAACTTTATGATCTGTTCGATAAGGACTTCGGGGTGCTTGGCAGGCTTTGCTATCGAAATCGCGTTCGGGAGGTTCAGTCCGAATTTCTTAACGTATTCGATCGACTGTCCGCTGCAGTATGGCCTGTCGACCATTCCGAGATCGTGGAGGTGAATGTCGCCCTTCATGTGAGAGTCTGCCATCTCCTGCGAGAACACCTCCAGGAGGGCGAACTCCTTCTTGATACGTTCCGAGAGCGTCAGGTTGGTGGCCTCGGGTCCGTGTGGAACGTTGGCGTTCTCCTTGTTCGGATTCATGATGATCTGACGGGCATCATACAAAGGCACGCCCAAGCGAGTATGCTGCTTTCTGATCTTGGCAAGACCGTATTCGACGAGCTTCGCGTTCGTGAGTTCCCTGATGAGCGGGGCTGTTACGACATCGAGCTCAAGCTCCGAAATGAGCTTCTCAACCTCTCGTGCCACTATCGAAGCGGCATCCTCTCCTATCGTGGTCTCTCTCATCAGAGCGTCGAAGATCTTGCTCCGATCCCACTTCTTGATCTCTTCGTCTGACGTTCTCACGAATAGTGAGAGTTCGGTTGATTCCTTCTCGTCGCCCGCCACCTCGCCGGGCTCGCGCAGATACTCTATTGCTTTCATGTCATCACGTCTGAAAAGGGATACTATGATAGACTCCGCATCCCTGCTACAAGGTACGGTAGTTATTTGTGGTTCAGTTTAAAGGCATTTTTGAACTCAATCTGTTAAAACTTAACGGCTATAAGAAGGCTTTTTATTTACCATATCTGTTACCATATCTGTAATCAGATGTTCAGTCCAGAGGAAGACCTCAGACGCGCCATCTTCGAAATTCTCGGGGGGGAGGGAAAATCGATAAGCGCCCTCTCAAGGGAATTAGAGGGCAAGGGCTACAATCTTCACCGCCTCATACTCACCGGATACCTGAGAGCGCTGACGGACATCAGAATTCTAAAGGAAAGAGAGGTCCCTCCAGCGAAGATATACATCCCCATTAAACCTCTGGAACGAGACATCTACGAAGTTGTCGGACAGAAAGTCAGAGAGATGTCCGAAGGGGAGAAGGCAAATGCTTTGATCCTTTACCTTCTGTCCAGGATATTCAGGCGAGCAATCTTCTTCGACGAACTCAAGAAGGCGGGAGTGACTGGCCAGCCACCCGGTCGACAAGCCAGTTCAGAAGAGAGACAGGAAGCCAAGAGGATTCTGGTCAGAGCTGGTTTCAGGATACCGGACAGCTCCAAGGCATATCTCATCGAGGAAGAAGGACTCAGGGAAGCAGGGACGGAGATACTTGTGACAATAGTTGTCGAATCCCTCGATGCGGGTAGACTAATCAGGGAGACTACCCAGACGCGACTATCTCCTTGAGGTTTGCATTTCCCATCATTCCACCTGGCATTTGGAAAGACGTCAGGATTTCGAGAAGCTATTTATCCACAGAGTCCATTCTAAGGAGCATGGACATTGAGGCTTTGGTATCAGACCTCAGGGCGTATCCAGGAATCACGCGGAAACGACTAATCTCGGGAGTCATCAACTTCTTTCCGAGGGTGTACCAATCCAATGTCCTAGCCTCCTACGGGGAGGATGCCGCAGTCATAGAATACGGTGACTCTGTGCTTCTCCTCGCTGCCGACGGGATAATGGAACCTTTGATGAAGACCAACCCGTACTACGCAGGCTACTTCTCTGTCCTGGTCAACATCAACGACATCTCTGCCATGGGGGGGATACCGTTGGCGATGGTCGACGTAATCTCGATGAAGGACGAGAAGATCTGCGCCCAAGTGATGAAAGGAGTCGAGGCAGCGGTGAGGAAGTTTGGCGTACCTGTAGTGGGAGGCCACACTCATCCCGATTGCGACTATCACGCCATCGACGTCGCGATCCTCGGCACGGCTGCGAAGGACGAGGTAATTTACAGTCACACGGCTAAGGTCGGTGAGGACGTCATCGTCGCTGTGGACACCAAGGGTTTCTTCCCAGGAAACCTACCCTACGCATGGGACACGACCTCCATCAAGAGCGAGGAGCTCGTGAGGAAACAGATGCTAGTGATGAACGAGATAGGCAAGAAGCATCTGGTCACTTCTGGCAAAGACATCAGCAATCCCGGCATGCTGGGCAGTCTGGGAATGCTATTGGAAACCAGCGGAAAGGGAGCGACCGTTGACCTTGATGCTATCCCAAAGCCGGAGAATGTGGACTTCAATCAGTGGCTGAAAGCATACCAGGGCTGCGGATTCGTGCTAACATGTGATCCTGACAATTCCACCAAAGTCATCGAGATGTTCTCGGAAGTCGAGGTGACTGGTGCCGTTGTGGGCAAGATCGAGGATTCGAATCTTTTCGTGATAAGAGATGGTGACAGGAAGGCGGTCCTCTTCGACTTCGATAGGGATTCCATAACTGGCTGCAAGCCCTCGATGCCAGGTGTCGGCGGTCCGCGTAGATGATGAGAATAGGAAGAGTGCTAGGCCGCAGGAGTTGCCGCTCGGTCCGATGAAGGTTGTCCGATCGCCTTCTCAGCCCCGTGACCCTTCGAGCGTCGGTAGTCCACGGTTAGGCTGCTCCCGTCAGGGCCTGACCCTTTCCCCATGATCAGAGCAAGGGATGCCGCCCTCCAGCGGCACCACGATACTGCCACCAGCCCCGAAGGACAGAGCCTCACTGTCGACGAAAGGGCCTTCACCGCCCCGTTTACGACGTCTCCTGCTGTCACCCCCGCTGTCGACGATTTCGGTGTACAAGGACACGCCGAACGTCCCGGTCAAGCCTAGCACCCCCAATTAAGCCATCGACCTATTTATAACTATTCGAGAAGCGCCCTTCTGGCCAAGAAACGTATTGTCGGTGTGGACAACCGAATTGCATCCCTTCCTCGCAATGTTTAAGTCCGTCGCGATTCTATTCTACCTACAAGGGGGGTGAATATGGAGACCTTGAAAGCGAGCGAGACGGCCATAGTGTTCATCGAGTTTCAGAACGATTTCTGCAAGGAAGGCGGAGGACTCTACGGCGCTGTGAAGGATCAGATTGCGAAACAGGGGACGATCAAGAACGCTGCTGATTGCATCAAGAAGGCGAGAGGCAAGTGCCTAACGCTGATCTGCCCGATCCTTTTCGAGGAGGACTACCGAGATGCGGGATGCGAGGGCGTTCTCGGACCCATCCATGTGAATGCTGCTAAGTCCAAGTCGTTCAGAAAGGGAACTTGGGGCGGGGCCATCATCGACGAGCTGAAGCCGACGAATCAGGACATCGTCGTGGACGGGAAGCGCACTCTGGATGCATTCAACTCGAGCAATATTGATTTCTTGCTCAGAGTCAATTGCGTCAAGAACGTCGCTTTTGCCGGATTCCTGACGAATGTCTGTGTCGAAGGCTCGGCGAGATCTGCCTACGACAGAGGATACAAGGTGTTCCTGCTGAAGGACTGCACGGCAGCCATGTCCGGAGAAGAGCAGAAGTACGTTGAGGAGAAGTTCTTCCCGCTCATGGGCGAGGTGCTGAAGCACGACGAGTTCCTTGCGAAATTGAAATAAACCCTTTCCTTTAACTCCTTTTTCTTCCACCCAGACTCAATCGATGCCTTGGTTCGATAAGCCACGGTCATGTGATGGTCCCATAGCGTGCAGGACTCATCAGGACCTTCTTCCCCGTGCGATCAATAAGATAGTCAAATCTTAGGGTCCAATAACAACGCAGATGGCTGCGGAGTCTCCGAATCCAGACCGAAAGGGAACAATCACATCGAAACCGCCTTGGTTAAAGATCAGAGCCCCCAATGCCAACGGTTTCGAAAGGACTCGGAGGATACTGTCGGAGAATCGAGTCAGGACCGTCTGCGATGCTTCCCCCTGTCCCAACATTTCGGAGCGTTGGGGTGGCAGCCACGCAACGTTCCTGATACTCGGAAAGGTATGCACGCGAAGCTGCAGATTCTGCGCCGTGGAGAGTGGCGAACCTCAGGGAGTAGTCGACGAGGAAGAACCGACCAGGATCGCGGACGCCGCAGGCATGCTCGGGTTGAATCATGTTGTTGTGACTTCCGTAACGAGAGACGACTTCCGCGATTTCGGGGCCGCTCAATTCTCGGAGGTCGTGGAGAAGATGGGGAAGACTCTCCCGCTGTCTTTGTCATTCGACCACAGAGTGCTGGACGGTGCGGAAGCGGCCAAGTTCATGAACGACATTATAAGGTATCTCGAGAACCCGACGTTGATATTGATGAGCTTCTAGCGGCTGAAGTTCCATTCGTCCTTGGAGTACCTCTCGACAACCAGCTGGCGCGCCCTCCTCCTCTCCTCTTCCGTGTAGACACCAGCCTCCCATTCCTTCCCTTTCGTGAAAGAGCGGCGCAGTTCCTGGAGCACCTTGTCCTTTGAGATCTTGGCGTGCCTGAGTATCGATGTCACACGATCCTCGAAGGAAGCGATGTTCTTGTCAGAGATCTTCGTGCACCCTACCTTCAAAACAGAGAACATCTTTCCGGGAGAGATGTTGTAGAGCAGGGTTCCGTGTTGGAGGAAAACGCCGCCTCTTCTCGTCTGGGCGCTCCCCGAAATCTTCCTCCCTTCCACAAGTATGTCGTTGATTGGGATGATATTCGCTGTGATCTCCATCAGATCGAGCGCGTCAACGATCCAACCGCATATGGTCTCGTATGCTTTGTTGATGTCCTTCTGCACCATTTCTTCGGGAGCTATCACGCTGTATGTGATCTCTCCTTCCCTGTCATGATAGACCGCGCCACCGCCGGTCCTCCTTCTGACGATGTCTACCCCCATCCTTCTGCACGCCTCGAGGTCAACCTCGTCTTTGATGCTCTGGAAGCAGCCGATCGAAACCGCGCTCGGATTCCAGCCATAGAAGCGAATGGTGGAAGGCGACCTGCCCGATCCGACGGCCTCTCCGATCGCTTCGTCCAAGGCCATGTTCATCCATGCATTCCAATATTCGAAGTCTACAACTCTCCACTTCATGCGAATGCCCCTGCAACAAGCGCCGCCAGGTCATTCGGCGAGAACCCCATTATCTTCATGTTGCCTCTTGTGACGACCTCATTTACCAGCCTCTCGATCTCGCTCGGAGATGGGGGTACTCGCATACCGATAAAGACGTTCTCGATGGCATCGAGTCCTTCCTCAGGATGGATGAAGAAGTCTCCGGTTATCTGGACCTGAAACACGATGCTTTCATCGAAAGCTACTCTGACCCTCACTAGTTTCCCGCCTTTGACCTTGAGCTCGGCCGTAATGTACTGCATGTCACTATCTAGCTCGCCATCGAAGCAGATAATAATATCGTTTGCGCATGCAGTGGTTCTCGCACATCGAGAACCTCACTCGAGGGCCCACTTCTTCAGATTCTCATAGGCGATTCGGCCGCAGATCGCTTTTCCAGTCTTCTCGTTGAAGAAACTCGGTACTCCGAGGTCTCCGCCGCACGCCTTCGAAATTGCATCCCCAAGCTTGCGCATGAACCTAGCGTTCTCCTCATTGTGCCAAACCTCGAGCTCCGTTATCTCCACTCCCGTCTCGGAGATCAGCCTGTCCACCACTGGCCGCGTCTGCTTGCAGTGGGGGCATTCCCTCCCCATGAACCAGATGAGTCTCTTCCCGACTTCATTGACCATGCCGTCACCTCTTGACGAATAGACCGCACCAACACTCGCCGTATTCCTTCCACGTCTTCTGTACCAGGAAATTGCAGGGACAGATGAGGTTCAGATCCTTCTCGAAGTCTCCCGTCGTTATCCTGCACGGACAGTACTTGAACCCCTTGTTCTTCATGTTCTCAAGTTCGCCAACGGCCAGAGTGCGAACCATCTCCCGATCCTCGCTGAGCTTGAATTCCTTACCCTCGATGAAACTCTCCCATGCACTGATCATGCCCTCGACTGTCTCGATCTTCCCTCCATAGTCACCGATGACTCTGAGCGATTCGGGGTTGTCGACGAGGACAAACGCGTCCTTTGCACCGCAGGTCGGACATACCTTCGGTCCCTTGACCCCAAAATGTATGTAATTTCAGACATGACAGCTCCACATTTTCTTGTTCATCTTCTCTTGGAAATTTGATACGTAGCACAAGTAATATAAAGCCATTGTGAATGCGAGCATTGAGGCCAGATGATACTGTCAATTCGTCGTCGTTCGATTCCTTGGGAAACCATTGCTTTGAGGAGCGATTCTCAGAACATCCACTGTTTATATAAGACCACAAGATTAATAAACTCCCGTTCACACTCTCTCCGCATGCCTGAGGGACTGACTACCAATGCAGAGAAGGTCTTCAAAGTAATGATGGCGGCAGGGCTAGTGAGTGAAGACAAGATGATGGACGCTCAGAGGATAACTAACATGGCGAAGCTTCCTAAGGCCCAGACGATGAACGCCCTGCAGGAACTCGAGAAGAAGGGCTATGCAAAGCGCAAGGCAAGGGACAAGTCTGCTGGCTACTTCTTGACAAAGATCCAGTGACTTGCAGACTTGCGGTGAAGAATAGTCGAGGCGTTGACCGCCCATACTTTCGTCCAGAGATCGAACGAGTTCTGATTTTGTCACGTCTGTCAGACCGCCTAAACTATCCGAGGTGTCGTCCACGACGTTCTGCAGAGTGGACACTACAGATTGCGGACCATCAGTCAAAGATCAAGGAGAATAGCATCAGAGCCATCGTCATCACGATAACGACCATGCTCGTCATTGTGACAAAGGCTGCATCTTTGAAGTCCGCTCTTGACAGTCTCAATGCTCTTGAGGCTCCGAACATGGCGAGAGGCATCGTGGCCAAGATAACGAGGGCAAGCGGCGTGATCCATCCCACCGAGACAAATGCGAAGAGCACGAGATATGGGAGGAGCATCGTAGCTGCGTACAATCTAGTCGTGGAGCGTAGTCCGAATCGAACCAGAAGATTCCGTTTCCTCGATCTCTCATCGGCATCGTAGTCAGGGAACTCAACGCTGAGGAACACTGGAAACAGGAACATCGTGAGAAGGGCGCCAACAATGATTGTGTCGAGGGCCAGCGTGTCAGTCTGGATGTAGAATCCCGCGACGATCGGGAAGTAGGAGACTATGCCGGAAACGACAACTTCACCAAGCCCTGTGGATACAAGTCTGATCGGCTCGGCAGAGTAGAGCCATCCTCCCAATGTCCCTCCGAGGATTATTGGCACAGTGAATATCCCTGCGCCATACCAAAGAACTATGATAATCCCGAGAAGCGCAGCAAACACACAAGATACAATGGCGCCTTTCAAAGCTGTCTGAGGCCGGAGAATCCCTCTAGTTAGGATTCCGCTCCCCCCGGAGAAGAAGGTCCGCTTCGAGCTATCGTCCCCCTTCATGTCCCAGTAGTCATTCGCTATCTGTCCCGAGATTTGTCCGAAGAACACTGCAAACAGTCCGGAAAATGCGAGTCCGAGATCGACCGACCCCGCATAGGAGCTGGCGAGTGCAACTCCAATTCCGTAGAGCAGCGCCCCGGCGACAAACATGTGGGGACGAGCCAACCGGATCATCGCCCAGCCCATCGCCGTGAAGGTATTCACGGGCGAAATTCCGTGCGTCGCGAGATCCACGCCGCTCGTTGCGTTCACATTCGTATCCTCCGTCGATAGAACAATCGACCTATTCTGTCGTCACTCAGCAACCTTTCTGAACATAGTGCGAATCGGACGATGTCCAGCTTGAGCGTCATTCGATCTCCACGATCTCACTCGCGGACTTTGGTCGGGAAGTCACTTCGGTGTCTCGCTGCAATCTCGCGCCTCCCGCGGACACCTCTGCCAGACTCAAGGTGTCTCTGTACCGAGTCTCATAGGTTATTATGACACCTGTCATGACATCGTTCAGAAGTGGTCTGTGAGCAACTCATATAGATACTTTACCGAGTCTTCTATCATCCCATAATGCTTATTAGCTTTCATAGCGAATTCCGCCAAGATGCCGTTTGCGGATCTGATCTACGCCACGACCCTCCTGTTCTTCATCTTCGACCCGTTCGCAAGCCTTCCGATATTCATCACCCTAACGAGGAGCTTCAGCGACGAGGATAAGATGAAGAGCGCGAACAAGGCGATTCTCGTCGCCGGCATCCTTTTCGTGATATTCGTTCTCGTAGGGAAGGAACTCCTCGCCGCCTTCAGCATAACGACCGCTGGATTCCGAATGGCGGGCGGGATTGTCTTGTTGCTCATGGCAATCGAGATTGTTTTTGGGATAGCCATCATGAAACAGGGGGAGCAGAACGTCGCCTGGGTCATCGTAGCCAGCCCGATCCTTACCGGCCCCGGCGTCATTACGACGGCGATAATACTCACGACCAACTACGGCTACATCACTCCTCTCTTCGCAGGCGTGATCTCGCTCGTCGTCACCTGGGGATTGCTCAGGAACGCGGCTGCCATAGTAAGGCTCGTGGGAAACAATGTGATCGACATCTTCTCGAAGGTTATCGGGTTGTTCATAGCCGCCATGGGAATAGAGTATGTCATGAGGGGCGCGATTGACTATATAATCGGTTCGGGGTTCTTCATCTTGCCTTGAGGATAGACTGGAAAAGGACTTCTCAGACCTGGATTACATGATTCGAGCAGACTTCGAACCCCATCTCCCTGAGCTTGGCAACGACCCGGTCGAGATCCCGCTCCCTGACGAGCAGATGATCGGTCGAGTAGGCCGAGATTACGAAGATGCTCGCACCGATCTTGGCAATGGAACCTGCAACAAAGGATAGGAAACCTACAAGATCGAGTGGAAGAATCGCATCGAAGGTGATCATCTTCCAGTCCCTTGTGAACTCTCGTGCGTCCGCGTCTTCGAACAGGGATTGATCGATGACCACCGTGATTTCCCTGCCGTCGTCCACTACCGCGAAGGCACCTTCGATAGGCCTCGCCGCCTTGGCGATCGCATAGCTTTCTGCTCTGACCAGAACCTTCATTCCTCTGAATGCTTCACGATCCAGACTCATTCTGGATTCATTAGGGATCTTGCAGGTCTTCAAGGTGATCGCCTCGGTTCATCATATGAATCGATTTCGTTGACTTCAATGATCGCCTTCCCATCGGAGATTACGCATTAGGTTCCGAGGCATCCGTTCAATATCAATGATAACCATACGCCTGTCAGTAGCAGAAATGACCGATCACGGAACGCTCTGGAAATCGCAGAGAGCAGGATGGAACAAGGAATACTCCACCCCCTCCCCCCTGTGGAGAGGACCATCCGCCATAGATGTCGAACTCGGAGAGAAGACGACGATCCTGGAACTGGGATGCGGTGATGGAAAGACGCTTGCTGGCATCCTCGGAAAGGAGCGATTCGTCGTCGGGGTGGACTACTCGCTCAATGCTGTGAAATCGTGCCTGAGGAGGTATCGACCTCACCAGAGTCCCAATCTCATAATGTCAGACGTCTGTGCTCTTCCGTTCGCCGACAATTCTTTCGACGTAGTAATTGCGTCTCATATTCTGGAGCATCTGGTGGCGGCGGATCGAAACCAGGCTGTAGCGGAATGCAGAAGAGTCCTGAGGAGCGGCGGTATGGCGATTGTCCACGTTTTCTCAGAACACGATATGCGATACGGAAAGGGCCGAGAGATCGAGAGGAATACCTTTGTAAGGGGCAATTCAATCATGTATCACTACTTCTCGAAAACTGAGCTTAGTGATCTGTTCGGTGATTTCAGGGTGAAATCGATCGAAGAGCGTGAAGTCGGAAAACGTTTTGATGGAAAGGATCAAAGGAGAGTGACACTCGAGGCGGTCTTTCATCTCATTTGACAGGATTGCACGATGTCTGAGAGACTTTTATAGCCGATGATTCGTAGTCTACCTTCATGTCTAAGTCGAAGGAGAAAGTCGAAGAGGCAGACAGAGCGGTCAGAGATCTCGGGAAGAAGATGTGCGGATACGTCCCGAACACGTTGGATCATATCAGGGAGCACAACCCCGATCTTGCGATTCTGATAAAAGACATGGATAAGATCGTGGTGAACGACGGTGCCCTGGACAGGAAGACGAAGCGGTTGATCGCACTTGCTTGCGTCGCGGTAAGGATGTGCGAGGACTGCATCTACCCCCAAGCTAAAATGGCCAAGAACTACGGGGCGACAAAGGAAGAGATCGTCGAAGCGCTCCAGATCGCGGTGCTGACCGGCGGCGTCCCGACGTGGTCCGTCGCGAAGAAGGGCATATCGAAACTCTTCGACGAATGGGAGTAGATCAGGCTAGAACGATCCCGCATCGTCGATCCATCCCTCAAACTGCTGACAGACATGTCTAAATCCTCGAATGACACATTTCGATCCGGATGTTGGAGGGCGGGGCCTGAAGTACTGCTCTGAATGCGGGAGCCAGCTTGGAGAGGGGGCTAGGTACTGCGACAGATGCGGCGCGGGTGTTGGCGATAACGAGACTAGAATCGCCGAGAGTGCGAAGACTGGAGACATCTATCGTTCGACTCGCCTGTACGTATCTCAGCAGAGACTGATCGCGGCAGTGATTTTCGCAGGACTAGGCATATTGTTGCTAGTAATGGCCGTCTCGATCCCCCCCAATGCCCTCAGAACCATTCGGGCCGGCAGACGACTACACCTTCAACACTATAGCAGGGGCAACTGGGTTCGTCTTCATCGCCATAGGTCTCGCGATATACTTCCTTGGCGGTTTTCTGCAAGGCAGCGACTAGACACAGCGTAATCAGAAGCGACTTTCTAGGTCGCGGTCGGAGAGATCCGCAGGGATTGAAAGCAAACTGGACGCAGGGTCCTAGCGCGCTTTCGTAACTACGGAACCGCTTGAAATATCAGAAAGATAGTGGACCGAGCGGGATTTGAACCCGCGGCCTCCGCCTTGCGAAGGCGGCGATCTTTAGCGGCGCCTTACCAGACGCATCCACTGATCTATCGGCCCGCGCATGGATAACAGGAGGAGGATTTAACTCTTTTCTCGAATCGAGTAGCTGGTCCGACTAGGACCTAGCTTCGATGAGCTTCATAGCATCCGCCACGACCTCGTCCACTATCCGAGGCGCCATTCCGACATAACTTCGCGGATCCATCGCTCTGATCAGTTCCGCTTTCGACATGACAGCCTTGATTTGCTTCGAAGACGCCAACAGATCGAACAATGGCCTCGCCTCAGTCTCCGACTTGAGGCTGAATCCCCTTATGAGCTCATGTGCCTCTTGCCGACCCATTCCCTTCTCTACCAGTGCTATCATGACCGATTCCGCCATGATCATTCCCTGAGACTCCTCCATGTTCTCTCTCATCCTCTCTGGCCTGATCACGAGGTGGGAGAATATCTCATCCGTTTTCGCGAGTATATCATCGGAAAGCGCGAAGACGTGAGGCAGAATGAACCTCTCGGCACTCGAGTTGGTCAGATCTCTCTCGTGCCAAAGCACCATATTCTCCATTGACGGAGCGACGAAAGCCCTGACGATTCTTGCAAGCCCGCACACGTTCTCGGATGCGATCGGATTCTTCTTCTGTGCCATGGTCGAACTCCCGACTTGGTTCTTGTAGTCGAAGGACTCCGAAACCTCCTGCACCTCCGATCGCTGGAGATTCCTCACTTCGGTGGCGTAGCGCTCGCATGAGGTGCAAAGCTGAGCCAGGATGGAGACTATCTCGGCGTACCTGTCCCTGCAAACGATTTGTGTCGCCGCCTTTTCCACGCCAAGTCCGAGTTCCATCATGACAGCTTCCTGGATACCGAGAGCATTCACACCGAACGCAGCACTCGTCCCTACGGCGCCCGACATCTTTCCAACGCAGACCCTCTTCCTCGCCTCACCGAGGCGCTCTAGGTATCTCATCATCTCCGTCAAGTACCCAGCGATCTTGAATCCGAAGGTTGTCGGAACGGCGAACTGTCCATGCGTTCTTCCGACCATGATCGTCTTGCGGTGCTTCTTCGCCATCTTGGCAAAGGTTTCCATCAACTTCAGAATGTCATCTTCGATTATATCGAACGCTATCGACATCTGGATTGCCGTGGCGGTGTCGATTATGTCGTTAGATGTCGCCCCGAGATGCACGTACTTGCCAGCGGTTCCACATTGCTCGGACAAAGCCCTGACCACAGCCATGACGTCGTGCTTTGTTTTCTTCTCGATTTCCTTGACCCTCTCCAGCCTGACATGATTGAGATCGGCCTTCGATGCTATCGCAGCTGCATCCTTCTTGCTTATGTTTCCGACGCTGGCCTGGGCTCTCGCAAGTGCGGCCTCGACGAGCAACTGCGTCTTTAGCTTCGTCTCTTCGCTGAAAACGGACTTCATCTCGTCGCGCCCGTACCGGTAGTCTAGGGGACAGAGAAGCATTTCCTCACTTCTCTTAGATAAAAATCGTTGAACATTAATGTTATGGTCGTCCTAGCGGGTTT
This sequence comes from Methanomassiliicoccales archaeon, assembly GCA_028679985.1. Taxonomy (GTDB): domain Archaea; phylum Thermoplasmatota; class Thermoplasmata; order Methanomassiliicoccales; family JACIVX01; genus JAJRAG01. The sequence continues at coordinate 11,733 of JAJRAH010000107.1, read as the reverse complement.
GGATTCGCTGAGCAGAAGAAAAGGATTAAGAGGGTTTTCAGGGATATTGTCCTGGCGTTCGATTTGGCATCTGACACCAAGAGCGGCAGGATACCTCAGGAGATACTGGATTTCCTGAGAAGTGCAGGGGGACACTCGCTCGTCGTCAAGGGCGAAGCCGGAACGGGGAAGACCACCTTCGCTCTGCAAATGGTTGAGGAGCTCGCGGACGAGCAGGCGGAATACTACCTTTCCTCCAGGGTGTCAGACGAAGCTTTGTACAGGCAATTTCCCTGGCTCAGGGATAGGGCCAGGCGCAACAACATCCTTAGGGCGGGAAAGAGCTTCCTCAAGCAGACCCGGCCAGTTCAGATGAAGACCGAGGAGGCGTTACACGCTGACGCCACGTTGAAAGCAGCGAAGGAGCTGCTGAGGGCCCTTGCCCGGTCGGAAACAGTGCCTGGGGTCGTAAGATCCGAACTCCAGAAGCTCGAGGGTCAGATAGAAGCCGGCGATCTGGGCGGGGACGAGAGCGAGTACAGTTCTGGAGAGGTGACTGACAGTTCGATAGTGCTCGATCTCGGAGTGATGCTCCCGGAGCTCGAGCTGGCCTATGATCTCGCGGAGACGAATCTTCCCAAGAAGACCCTGGTCGTCATCGACAGCATGGATTCCCTTTCTGAGAGATACGGCATCGCATCCCACCGGATAATCAATACCTTGCAGAAGGATCTGGTTGAGCACTCGGGTACGAATATCGTGTACGTGCTCGAGACCTCCGGACGTTCCAGCATGGACTTCCTCGGAGATGGCGTCGTCGCACTTCTGAGCCAGGAGAAGGAGGGTCGGAGGGTGAGACTTCTCGTCATAGAGAAGCTGCGGGGCTCGAGAATCGAGCGGTGGAGGTACACATTCACCCTTGCGGACGGGAGGATAAGGACTTTCGAGCCAACATGGGTGAAATTGCCCGAGGTCCTGAGAAAGCACTCACCCGTCGATGACCCGAGGGGCGGCGTCGCCTCCACGGGGAACAAGAACTTTGACGAGCTGCTCGGAGGTCTTCCGCTGGGCGCTCTGACGCTCTTAGAGATCGGAGCGGACGTACCTCAAGAGGTCGTTCGCTGCTTCGAGCTGTCGTTGATTTCCGACTTTCTGTCAAAGAAGAGGGGAGTCATATGGTACCCCCTCAACTCGATCGACTACTCTCGCCTGGACAAGCAGATGGCGATGCTCGTTGCGAAGGACAGGGCTTCCAAAGGACTCAGGGTTCTCGATGCGTCAGGGATAGCCGAAGGTGCGTATCCGTTCGTCACGACGATCGAAGGAACCGATGTCTCCCACGACCTTAGATGGGACTCGCTCAGATACATGCTGGCAGGCGCAACGCCTCCATACCTATCGCTTTTGGGATACGATGCGCTTGAAGCACAATACGGGCAGGACGTTTTAACGGGCGCCTTCGGCCACATCGATTCCGCTCGGCGGGACGGGCAGGTCGTCGTCGCTGAGGCCACCCAGTCGTCGAAGTCACTGATGGCGCTTGCCCATCAAGCTCAGCTGCACGTGAAACTAGAGAACATGGAAGGTGCCGTAATGTTGTGCGGGCAGAAGCCCTTCACACCATACCATCATCTCGAGTTCGAGTACGAAGACGGTGTTCCATTTGCCAGACTCGTGCCGATGCTGTGATCTCAGCGTTTTTTCTGATATCAGATTTGATAGCCGCGGAACAAAGTCTTTAAGAATCAGCGGTCATCGAAACCTCGATGGAAGGAGCGACCCCTCAGAAAGAGGCTATCTCCAGACTGATGGCAGATGAATACGCCGGAAAGATACTCAGCACTACGCATCGGAGCCCGATGTCCGTGCAGAACATCAGCAGGGTCTGCGGGATCCCGATCGCGGTTGCATACAGAAGGGTATCGAAGATGGAGGGAATCGGCCTCTTGAAGTGCGTCAGACAGGAAGAGGTCTTCAGAGGGAAGAAGGTCAGGTACTACCAATGCGCCGTCAAGGTCCTCAGACTCATCTTCATGGAGGGGTACTTCAGGATCGAAGTCGAATGGTTGCCGGAGGATGAGTTCATCGTGCAGCCTGAGGCTATCGCAGTCAAGGCGTGAAGCCGACTTACAGCGACGCTCTGATATCTTGGAAGATTTTATTATCCATCCATCCCCTTCAATTCCTCTGATAGGGGGAAGATCGATAGACCTTCTAAAGACCTCCCAGCTCCTGACGGACGAGTATGCGGTCAAGATTCTCGTCGCGACGGTACGGGTTCCCAGGTCCGCCCAGGAGATATCTAGGAGGTTCGGGATCCCTATCGCGGCATGTTATCGAAGGATAAGGGACTTGCAGAAAGTGGGGCTCGTGGAATGCCAGGAGAGGCGACTCTCTCAGGAGGGCAAGAGGGTCTCGTTCTATCTATCGACGGTGAAGAACGCCTACGTCTTCTTCGAGGGGGGTCGCCTCAGGGTCAAGTTTGAGCTGAAGACAGGTGGTGCCGACCAGTACGGGGACCAGTGGCACGACATCGAACTCAATCCCGACGAGCAGAGAAAGAAGGACGAGGATGACAAGGGAGAGGATCCCTCGCAATGATCGAACGTTCTGGATGAGTCGCGAATCATCCTCGATGTCGAAAAGATTATAAATGAAAGTCAGTATGTCCATCCCGTCTCAATTGTGCGTGCCTAATGGCCGAGTGTGTTTGAATGACTGAACTCTTGGAGGAGCTTGAACAAAAACGACAAGTCTGCAACAACGAAGCGGAGAAGCACCGGCATGTCCGGGACGAGCTGAATGAGCAGACGAAAGAATGGGTCATGAAGCGCGACGAACTGAACGCCAAAGTCCGAGAGCTGGTCGAGGAGGCGGCGAAGCACAGAGAGACTCGCGACTCCTTGAATATCCGAGTGAGGGAAGACAAAGCGCAGAGAGATTTCTGGAATCAGAAGGTCAACGAACTTAACGAGAAGGTCATCGCACTCAAGAAAGATAACGTCCCGAGGGAAGGCCCTCCCATCGCCAAGCTGAAGAAGGAATTAAAGGCCCTTGAGTTCAAACAGATGACCTCTGTCCTGACCACCGAGAAGGAAAGGGATATAATCGAGATGCTTTCCGCCCTCCAGGCGCAGATCAAGGAGAGGGAGAAGGCTCTCGAGCAGAACGTCGAAGTCCGCAACGCTATCCGAGAACTCAGGGAAGCGAAGGAAAAGGCCGAGACGCACCACAGAAACGTCGGAGAGCTGGCGGAGAAGGCGCAGGCGGAACACGACAAGATGATCGAACTCTACGAGCAGGCGGACTCGCTCAGGAAGGAGGCGGATGCTGCCCAGGAGAAATTCATCGAGACGAAGCTGAAGGCTGACGAGGAGCACCGGAAGCACATCGAAAGCATTCGCCAGGTCCACGACTATGACAAGATCATAACCGGTCTGAAGCAGAAGGCGCGTCGGGCGAAGAAGAAGAAGGAAGAATCGACCGCGATGCAAGAGGCCGAGCAGATCTTCGAGAAGTTCAAGAGCGGTGAGAAGCTTAGCACCGAGGACATCATGACTCTGCAGAAGTCTGGCTATTTGTGAACCTGCAGCGTTCTTGCCGTGAAATCGGACATTCGTTTGATGTTAGCCAGATAAACTTGAGGATTCGAAGGTCATTCTGTCAATAAATTTATATAGCATTAAGATTATAGTTGTTCCGGGAAGTTCTGGGCTAGTTGTTAGAGTGCATCCCATCCCTTCTGACAAGGCTAGCCCTTCCCATCCCTTTTTTTATTCTGAACAGCTGGACGGTAAAGCTTAATAGACGGCGGGATACTCTTGGCGGCAGGTGATTTGCGACGGTTCTTGAAGGGTTGGGACGATCCCTAAGGGATGTTTTGAAGAAGATCGCCAACGCGGGTCACGTAGACGAGAACCTGATCAAAGAAGTGACCCGGGACATTCAGAGAGCGCTCCTTCAGGCCGATGTCAACGTCAAGCTTGTTTTGGAACTCACAAAAGAGGTCGAAAGGAGGTCTCTGACCGAGAAGCCGCCAGCTGGAATGAGCTCGAGAGAGCACGTCATCAAGATAATCTATGAAGAGCTCGTGAAGATACTGGGAGAGCAGCGCTCCATTCCCCTCTCTCGCCAGATCATCATGATGGTCGGACTGTACGGTCAAGGCAAGACGACGACGGCCGGGAAGCTCGGCAGGTACTTCCACAAGAAGGGACTCAAGGTCGGCTTGATAGCCGCCGACGTCCACAGGCCCGCCGCCTACGATCAGTTGAAGCAGATCGGCGACAGGCTGGGGATACCAGTATACGGCGTGAGGGAGGAGAAGGATGCGACGAGGATCGTGTCTCAAGGACTGAAAGAGATGGGGAGCATCGACGTCGTCATCATAGACACATCAGGTCGGCACGCTCTCGAGGATGACCTCATCGAGGAAGTGAAGAACGTCGCGAGAATCGCCAAGCCTGACGAACGAATACTCGTCCTCGATGCAGCGACCGGTCAACAGGCCGGTCCTCAGGCAAAGGCGTTTCATGATGCGGTCGAAGTCACGAGCGTCATCCTAACCAAGATGGATGGCACCGCGAAGGGCGGCGGAGCGCTGAGTGCGGTCGCGCAGACGAAGGCGCCGATCGTGTTCATTGGAACTGGTGAGCACCTCGAAGATCTAGATCCGTTCGAGCCTGCGAGATTCATTTCCCGCATGCTGGGAATGGGGGACATTCAGTCTCTTCTCGAGCAGGCCAAGGAATCGATCACCGAAGAAGAGGCCCTCGAAACGACCAAGAAGATCATGTCCGGACGATTCACGCTCAAAGAGATGTATGACCAGATGGAGATGCTGACCAAAATGGGGCCGCTCAAGAAGCTTGTGTCGATGCTGCCCGGCATGCCAGGAGTCACCGACAAGATAAATGTGGAGGAATCGCAGCAGAGGCTGTGGAAGTACAGGGTGATCATGGACTCGATGACCGATGCTGAGATGGAGGATCCGCGCATCATCAAGTCTACGAGGATCGTGAGGATAGCGAGAGGATCTGGCGTCGATCCGAAGGATGTGAGGGAGCTCATTCGCCAGTACAACATCTCCAAGAGAGCCGTCAAGGGGTTCCTGGGCAACAGGAAATTGAGGAGGCAGTTGCTCAAGCAGTTGGAGAGCGGTGGACTAGGGGCGCAGGAATGAGACGATTCATCGTCATAGGTCACAGGGCGACGACCTCGGCAAGCTTCAAACTCGACGACCTATGCGGCGGCGCTGGGCGTTTGGACGTCCTGCTGAGATGCATCAATTCCGCATTTTTCCTGTCGCACGATATTCGAAGGGACGTGGAGATGTTCCTCGTCCTGCTCGGACCGCCCTCTTCGCCAAAAACTCTGAGATTCGTCGGGAATGAACTGAAGTACCTGAACCCGGACGAGAGGAGCACCGGCGCACTAGTCAGGAACGCGCTGATGCAGAAGGCGAGCGGCGAAGAGCGGTCTTCGCCCGGCATCTACATCTCCAACCGATCCTACCCCGAGCTCTTTTCCAATATATCCAAGGAGACGAAGGTCGTCTACCTCAAGGAGGACGGGGCCGACATAAGAGAAGTTGATTTCCCCGACGATGTGACTTTCGTGCTCGGTGACGATCAGGATCTCACGCCAGAAGAGGAGGAGTCCCTCATGGCATATCTGCCGAACAAGGTCCGGCTAGGGCCTATTAGCTATCATGCCGATCACTGCATTACCATTGTCAACAATGAGCTGGATCGAAGGATTTCCTGAGATGATTTTCGGTCTGTCCTCAGTGCAGGCCCTTTGAACAATCTGCAACAACCTTTTAAACGGGAATGTGTTATTGAGGAAAGCATGGCAGATAGGATACCTCAGCACAAGCACTGTCGTCAATGTGGCAGGGCTTTCATTGGGAGCGAGTCTTACTGCTCGGCCGAATGCAGCAGCCAGGGCAAGGACGTTCTCAAGAAGCGGAAGCGCCAGCTGATTATCCTTTACGCGGTGACGATGGTCATCCTTGCGATCGCTTTCGTAGCGATGGGTGTCTGATGAAGGTAGGCGTAGCTGGGACTTTCAACGTCTTGCACAGGGGACATCGAATCCTTTTGAATAGGGCGTTCGATCTGGGAGACTGGGTCGTGGTGGGAATAAGCTCCGACAGTCTTACGCTCAAGAAGAAATTCCGCGTCCCACTCGAGCGACGGTTGGATATTCTTAGAGACTATCTCTCGTCCCAGAGGAAGAAGTGGGAGATAGAGATTCTCGAGGATGGTATGGGAAGTGCAGCGTATGACAAGGACCTCGAGGCGCTCGTCGTTTCTCAGAGCACGATCGAAAATGCAAGAAAGATAAACGATATCAGGATCGCAAAGGGACTTCGACCGCTAGTCATCGAGGGGATCAAGCATGTCCTGGGAGAGGATTGCGCCACTATCACATCGACGCGCATCCTCGAAGGGGAGATAGACGAGGACGGAAGGCTGCTTCGTCCCCTCAGGGTGAACATCGGCAGCGGCAATCCCGTGAAGATTGAGGCCGTCCGAAAGGTGCTCGGCGAGATATACAGGAAGGTCGAGATCAAGTCCATCCGTGTCAAGACGACGGTCGGAGACCAACCTTGGGGTGACTGCATTCTCGAAGGAGCAAGGGAAAGGGCTCGCCTCGCGATAAAGAAGGCTGACTATGGGGTTGGGATGGAGGCGGGGATTCTCGAGACGGACGACGGCCTATACGGAATCCAATACTGTGCGATAGTTGACAAAGAAGGCAGGATCACATCGGGCCAGAGCTCCGGTTTCAGATATCCGCCCGAGGTCGAGAAGAGGATCAAGACTGGCATCGCGGTCTCGGATATCTTCGACGATCTGTACGGCATCGAGGACATCGGCCATCGTGAGGGAGCGATCGGCTACCTCACCAAGGGAATGATGAATAGACAACAGCTGAGCGAGCAAGCCGTTCTGGCGGCGATGGTTCCGAGGCTGAGACCAGACATCTACTTCGAGGTCTGAGCTCGCTTCTTCCGCTCGTTGACGAAGTTCATGTAGTCCTCCAGCGAGCCGCAGTTGCCCGGACCGATGCATTCGAACTTCCTGAACTTCCTACAGTAGAATCCTTTCTCATTGAACTGGCAGGGCTCACGATTGGATCTGCACTTCTCCTTGATGCATCCGAATCCGTGGTAGGCGCCCTTGCATTTCCCGTCCTTGCTCAGGTAGATGCAATCCATCTAGGTCTTCCTCCCCAAGAACTCCCTGAACTTTGCGAAATGAGCCATATATGACTCGATCGTCGTGCAGTTCTCGATACCGGAACAGTAGAAGCGCTGGTATTTCTCGCAATAGAGTCCGTGCCATTGCTCTAGCGAGCAGTCGGAGTTCATCTGACAATAGCGCATCGGAATCGATTTGACCAGACAGTTCTCCTCTCCGACGCACTCCCTTCCCTCGATCTGCTTGTGTGCGCAAGAGGACTGCCTATAACGATACCTACACAACGCACCCATCCCTGCCAGTAACGGCACTCTTATATGTGCGTTTTCGGATTTAAATCTAGCGAAGGCCTTCTTCCGCCGCCAGGGATCAGACATCTGACTCTGTGGAAACGGGTGACACACTTGAAGATCGGAGCTCAGGGAAGAATATCTTTGTAAGGGCAAGGAACCAGACGATCTCAAGCGCCATGCATATCGTCGCTGGAATCGCGGCCTCGCTTCCGATGAGCGCGACGGCAAGCGCAGCCGCCATACCCGTGTTCTTGTATGTCGCGAATAGGACCATCGGGATCCTCGCTTCCCTGTCGACCTTGAACCTGCGTGCGAGTACCTCGACCGCTCCACCGACCGCGAAAGTCCTTACGAACGCCACGATGACGAGGCTTGTCACAAGCAGAGTGTCCCCGAGGAACGCATCTCTGTTCGCGCCAGTGATAGCGAAAGTCAGAACGAAAAAGGAGACATTGATCAGAATCGTCCTCGAGTTTCTGGACAGCGGCATCCTTTTCAAACCTCTGGAGAGTACCATCGGCAGGAATATCAGCATCGCAACGTACCAAAGGAGCGTGACCGGACTCACCGCCGTGCCGATGAAAGCGACCGTTATCAATGGCGTAAGGGCAAGCGACAGGATGTAAAGCATCGTTGATGACACGAGAGAGAACTGCAGGTCGCCCTTCAGCATGTACGTGAATGGTATGACCGCCACTGCAGACGGCACTGCAGCCAAGAGTATCCAGCCGATCCTTACCTGGCCCTCGAAGAACTGACCTAGAAGAATCGTCACCACCGACGAGACGCCGAAGCTCAGAAGCAGAGCGATGACTGTGGGACGGAGGTGCTTTCGGGGATCCAGCCCTTTCAGGCTCAGTCCACCTAGCGATAGCGACATGACGACGACAAGGGATGCCATGGCAAGCTCTGAGTTGAAGGCCGGAAATCCCCCGAGGGCGAATCCTGCGATGAATGCTATCACCATCATCAGGACGTTGTTCGCCAGAATGTCGCGTATCGCCATTGGGGACTGGCAAAAAGGGAAGCAGTATATGAAGATTGCCCAATAACCACGCGGTTTCATGGCTTGGGGTCGGCCTTGGAGACGGTAGACGCAGTCCGAATATTACTGGCAGAGAGAACATAGAGCGCCGAGGGGGAGATTCGAACTCCCGTGGTGCAAAGCACCACCGGCTCTCAAGGCCGGCGCCGTGATCCGGGCTTAGCTACCTCGGCATCGTCCCCTTGGACACTCTCCAAGATGAGCTAATGATTATTAGAAACTCTGCTCTCGCATATCTTCAGACTATCCTGTCCAACTTGCCTGAGAGTACTCTCTCTAAATCGATTTCGAACGCGACCGCCGGATGTCCCAGCCCGAAGCTCGTTATGACCTCGGGGTGAACCTCGCCGAAATAGCCGACCTTCTCGCCATCGACGACGACATACGCGGCCCTGCCCTCGACAAACGTTCCCAAGACTGCCGAAGAGAGCTCCCATTTGACAGAGCAGTCACGCAAGAAGCCCTCGACAATCGACTTCATCTCCGTGAAGCTCGCCTTGGAGTGGATCGACACCGCTGCCAGGTGCTTCTGCCTCCTGGTATCTATGACTACGTCTCCGACCTCGAAAATGCGCTGCGGAAGGTCCCTATGCTTATTCTTCCTGAGAACGCTCAGCAGGCTGGGGAGAAGGTGAACTCTGAGACACGTGTGATCCTCGCTTATGGGGTTCAGAATCTCGACGACCTCACACTCGCTAACTCGAGCATCATCGAACTGCTCCCTCGGACTCGATAAGGTCAAAGTCGTGACTTCGAAGTAGCCGTATCCCACCATCATCGCCCTGACCAGATTGGCCGCCTTTTCAATAGATCTCTCCCCGCCAATTGTTTGGACGGTCGGAAGCTGAGTGCCGAACTGCTCGTACCCGTAGCCCTTGGCCACGTCTTCGATGAGGTCGACCGGATGTAGAATGTCCAGCCTTGTTGCCGGTACTAGGACATTTATCACGTCGCCGCCGTCGTCATCACACCCGTATCCCATCTTCCTTAGACATCTGCACATCTCGGCCCTCTCGAGCTCCAGACCCAATAGGGAGTTGCATTGCGCGGGATCCAGAGACCACTTCGTAGGCTTGAGGTCCGGCGTGATCATCCTTTCGGCGCCCTCGACCGAGACGGTCTGGATCTTCGCTCCTCTCTCTGCTAGAGCGGTCGAAACGATGTTCAATGCTCCGGATACTGCCTGGAAATCGGTGCCGGTCACGTCTATGAACATGTTGCTGGTACTCTCCGTCACGGCGGTCAGCCGGCCGTTGATTATCGGTGGGAAGGAAAGTACATCGCCGTTGCTGTCGACGATGATCGGGTACTTCTCCTTGCCTTCAAGAATGAACTTGTAGTCGATTCCCTTCTCGTGCTTCTCCAGTATCTCCCGTAGGTTCATAGGCTCATCCTTCGCGAGGGGCACGAAGGAAATCTCCTCAGGTCGGACTGCTTTGTATGTGAACGGCTGGACGACTCTGTCCATGTCGTGGATTCCTATGGAGACCTTCGCCCTCTTCCTACCGAGGGCGAGGTGTATCTTCTCCTGCATCTCCATGAGGGAGCGGATTAGGGGATCGCTCATCTGCACGTCCCTCACGACGCCGCCGACGACGTAAGGCCGCACCGCATCCACGCTGGATTCCCTGTAGAGCGTGACTCCGGATTCCTCCAAGGGGTATCTCTTGAGCCCTGGCTCGTATCCTAGAAAGGACCTGAGCGCCCTCGCCACGCCTTCGACGCAGTACAGATCTGGCCGATCCGGAAAGAACTCGATTGCGATCTCCTCCATATCGGAGTCGTAATGGTGCAGGTCCGCACCCATCATCGGAATCCTATCCAGAAGAACGTCGACGGGAACCTCCCGCCCGATCAGATCGATGAGATCCCGATAGCCGAAGGTGATGACTGGCATGTCAGAGTGCGATAGGGGTGAGACTATTTTATCTTTTTCTCGATGCGATGACCAGGATCACGTCCCCTACGTTCGTGCCGGTCGGTCCGGTCAGTATCAGCCCGCCCTCTCGGTCGAAATACGATGCGGAGTCGTTGTTCTCAAGGAACGCTGGCGCGTCGTCCTTCCACGCCTTCGCGTCCCCAATCGCGCCACCAGCTTCCGAGCTACCGTCAATGCCGTCGGTACCGAAGGAGAGCATTGTTATGCGCTCGTCCAAATCCTGAAGCGCGCTGAGTACGAGCTCGCAGTTCCGTCCTCCCTTTCCCTTTCCAACGACGGTCACCGTCGTCTCACCCCCGGCAATGACGACGGCAGGCGGAGGAACTGGACTAGATGCTCTCACTATCCCGTTCGCGAGAGCGGAGAACGTCCTACCCACATCCCTTGCCTCGCCTTCGAGAGAAGAAGTGATGATAGCAGTGTTGTATCCCAGATCTCTCGCTTTTGTCTCAGCTGCTGACAAGGCGATCTGATTGCTCGCAACGATCACGTTGTTCACTCTGTCGAAGATCCGATCGCCGGGCTTCGGATTCTCGTTCCTTCTGCTTTTCAAATGACGAACCACGGATTCCGGCACTTCCTCGATCAGATCAAACCTCGTCAAGACGGCCAGTGCGTCATCGGATGTCGTTGGATCGGGCGCAGTCGGTCCCGAGGAGATGCTTTCCAATGGATCGCGCACGACGTCGGAAACGATCAGGCTGAGCACTGTTGCGGGATGCGCGAGTCTTGCCAGATTCCCTCCCTTGAGGCAGGAAAGATGCCTCCGAACCACGTTCAGCTCATTGATCCTCGCCCCCCGCAGCATGAGGAGCTGGGCTGTGCGACCCTTTTCCTCAAGCGTGACGCCGTCTACGGGGCAAGGCATCATCGCCGATCCTCCCCCAGAGATCAGGCAGATGACCAGATCCTTTTCTGTCGCTGCCTCGCATAACCTCTTTATCTCCAGCGCACCCTCCACGCCCTCTCGTCCCGGATGCGGATGCGTGCTCTTATGGAGGGTGATTCTACCGACCCTGCCCTCCTCAAGGAAGTTGACCGTTCCATCGCTGATCCCGTCCCCCAATACCTCGTCTACAGCCTCCGCCATCCTCTTCGAAGCTTTCCCCGCACCGACTACGATGATCCGATCGAAACGAGACAGGAGATACTCCTTTCCACCGACCGACAACACATCTTTCTTGAGACCCAAAGCGTCTTTCACGCATCGATATGGGTCGATCGCATCCACTGCAGCCTCAAGGATCTCGAGCAATCGCGCTTTCTCCT
>JAJRAH010000106.1 GCA_028679985.1 Methanomassiliicoccales archaeon | reverse complement strand
TGCCGCTTGGGAGTCAAGGGAAGATACTTGCAGTCGTCGAGAAAGACAGGGACGCGGTCGCTGCATGGCTGATGATGAAGAGAGGTTGCAGGACCGTGATCGTTTCCGGGAATGACTCCGTCTCATCAGTCCTGAGGGAGTGGGATCCGGCTTTGAGGGTCGTGGGACCTGCTCCGCTCGAGGAACTGATCGCTAGTCACCGGGCCCTTGCAGTTGCTTTCGGCTTCGCTCTCGAAGATTTTGAGCAGATAAGAGAAACGAAGCTCCCCGTTCCAGCGTTCTACCCTCTGGTCGGGATGAGCCAAGAAGATGTAGCGAAGAGGTTTGAAGCGATCAGAGGCTGAGATCAGGTCCCCTGCCTGTCATGAGCTCCGAGGGAAGGTCTGACCTTCTCAGCGCCCTTGCCCTTGTGTCTCAGGCCCCTGCCCTTGTGACCTGCCGATGTCAGTCCGCGATACGCCCGTCCCTTGTGCTCGGCGTTGCAGATCCAGTTGATCTTCGGATCGCTCATGATCACGGGGTGGTGCGAATCGACCAGGATGACCTCGTACCACTCGTGCCTCCCGTCCCCCCCTACCCAGTAGGAGTTCAGGACTTCGAGGTTCGGGTACTTCTTCGAGGCGCGCTCCTCTGCGATCCTCTGCATGTTCTTCTTGACGGTCATCTTGTTTATTCCTTTGCGCTTGGCTCTTCTGCCTTTTCGAATCCTGGCCTTGTTCATCGAGCCTTTTCTAACCCTTCCTCTCACGACGACGTAGCCTTGCTTCGCCTTGTAGCCAAGCTTCCTGGCCCGGTCCAATCTCGTAGGATGGTCGACGCGGATATAGTTCTCCTCTCGGCGCCATTGAATGAGTCGCTCGAACTGGAGGGTTTTCACATAAGACTTATCCGGCTTGTTCCAGGCCTCTGCGATATAATGATAAATCCCCTTTCCGGGAATCGTCGGTTTTTCTTCCGTTTCATCGGTAGTTGCAGGCATTTCAGCCTTTTCCTTTGCCATTGTATCACCTGCCGCTTGAGCGGCGTTTGCGGATTCACCCTTTCGGGCACATCTCCAACGAGAGGTTGTCTCTCGTCTCTTGACGCTGCAGATTGTCTGTCCGTATTTAAAGTTTGTCGGACTCCTGTGACAGAGAGAAATATCACATGAAGTCCTCGAGGCTGAGCTTCTTGTCGGTCTTCTTCACGACGGCCTTGGCTTTGTCCTTCTTCTCGGCCTTATCGAAGGACTGGTCGAACAGGGTGAACTGCTGCGATCCCATCATGAGGCTCTTCTCGTCCCATCCGAATATCTCCGTTGCTCGGGCGATCGTCTGAGCTATCCTCTCCGCATAGTATCGCCAATCGGGGGTCGAGGTGAACTGCCTACCACTGACATACGGCTCGACAACCTGAGGCGTCTTCCTGCTGTCGGTGACGATCCATGAGACCTTCATGCCAGGGACGAATTCGTAGCCCATCGTCATGAGTTTCTTTGCCGTCTGGACCGTCGCTTGAGAGTCGGGGTCCTTGTACTGGTTGAACGGCTTGCACGATCTCGAGATCACGAGCTTCTCGACCGGCACCTTTCCGGCGGCCGTGTCGGCCACGGTCTGCCTAGCGATCTTGACCGCTTCGTCAGTCTTTTCAGCAAGTATCTGCTCGAAGACCGTCATCAGAGTCTCGCTCTGAAGGTCGAAGGAGTCGGTCCTCCTGATCTCATACCCTCGTATCAGAAGCTCCTCCGTAGGCCAGACTACTCTCCCTACATACCTCTTCTTCTTGCCGTGCGTGAAGAGGGGCTCCATGATCTTCTCGAACTCGAGGCTTCTGCCCTCGGTCGAGAATCTGACCGCGAGATCCTTGCCGAACTTAGTTGTCGACTCCAAGTCCTGGTAAGGGGATTGTATGAACACGGAGTCAGTATCGGAGTAAATCACCGTTCTGCCCTCGGCCTCGAGCTTCGCTATCATGCCTTTGATCGTTTCTCTGGCGAAGGCGGTAATCGAGCTCCCTATCTTCCTGTCGGTGAATCTGTAGAATGAGGATGCGAACACGCCGTAGAAGGCGTTCATCAGGACCTTCACGGCCTGCTGGAGGCCGTCGAAGTAGCGCAGCTCTTCTGGAGTCTTTGCCTCCTTCATCTTCTTCTTGATCGAGTCCCTGTCGGCCATCAGCTTCAACAGTATCTGGGGCAGGAGTCCGGGCTTCTGCTCCCTGCTGAGGAATCTGGCACCTATCGGGCTGACTACCTCGCCCTTGTCGCTCAGCGTGGTGAAGCAGATGTTCTTCGAGATGATCAGAGAGGGGTACATGGACTTGAAGTCGAGCACGCAGACCCAGTGATACAGTCCCGGTTCGATGCTGTGAACGTACCCTCCTTCGATTGCCTCCTCGTCACTCCAACCGCCGGTGAGCGGCACTCCCACCTTCGGGCTCTGCCTGTCAGCGGCACGAATGAGAATGGAATCGATCAGCTGCGACGCTCCGCTGTTCAGAACATCGTCGACCGGAAGTCGGGACACGGTAGCGAGGTCCATGTCCTTCCTCAGGATATCCACGCTCTCCAAGACCCTCAGCGAGAGCTCCGCATCCTTCTGGCAGTACTTCGTGACGTTGTCCCTGTTCGTAGCCCATTCCTCGTCGATCCTTCTCGGATCGACATCCAATTTCTGCTCGTTGAGGAGCAGTTTCGCAACATGATTCAGGGTCTCCTGCTTGGGCTTGAGCTGCATCTTCGTCGCCCACCACGCGTCGGCGACGAGTCTGCCGGTCAGTCTCCAGAATCGGTTCATTATCTGCTTCGGGGCGCTCAGATCCCTTCCCCATTGCACGCTCTGTATCCCGACGGCCTTCGCCCTTTCGAGAATTACCGGGATGTCGTAGCCGTCTATGTTATAACCGGTGATGACGTCCGGATCCTCAGTCTGGATGGCCTTGGAGAATCTTTCGATGATTTCCCTTTCGTCCCCGTAGATCGGCTCGGCGCAACTCAGCTTGCCGTTGTTCCTTACCGCATAGCAGATCGTGTAGATGTGGCTGTCTTTGATGCTGTTCTCGATATCGAATGCCAGTATCTTTAGATTGGGATTGAATGCTGGGATCTCCTCGAACTTCGGCTTGCCCTCGACCTTGTCGATGTTCACGACTATTTCCGTAGTATATCCGGTCTTGTCTGCCTCCTGGCCGTAAACGCGAATGCAGGTACTCATGTCGAAGTCATATACGAAGCGGTGATGGAAGGGGATGTCCGCTGCAAGGATCTCGAAGTTGGCCTTGAGCTTGTTCCGGAAGTCTGGGACCATCCAGGGGAACTTGATCACTACCTCCGCGGCCTTGTGAACGCTGCCCCTGTGAAAGAGCTCGATCGGCCTGACGTCGATCACGTTCGGATCTTTCCTCAATCCTTCTACGACTTCCCCGCTTGGCTCAAGGACATGGAAGTATGGCTTGAAACCGACGTACCTGACGGTGATCGATCTGCCATCAATCGTCTTCCCATACATCTCGATGGCGATCTCGTCGTTCTCGACCCTGCGGTACGAGACCGTCAGAAGCCTAATGTCCCAATGGCCCAACTCAATCACTTTCTCGTCACTATCGTCATCACGTCCCCGTCTTGGAGAACGTACTCCTGCCCTACCGTCCTGTGCGTTCTTGCATTGATGCCCCTGATGAAGTTCTGTCCCAGGTCCGTGTGTATCTTGAAGGCCAGGTCCCGCGCAGTGCTCCCGCGCTTTATCAGGTACGCATCGGGCAGTACGTTGCCGTCATGGTCGGTCAGCTTATTCTCGTCCTCCACCGGGTAAACGATGATGAGATCAAGGAGCTGGAATGCCGCCTTTTCCAGGCATGTCTGGACTCCGGTCCCGCCGCCGCAGCGAGTCATGATCTTGGAAAAGTACCCGAGGGCCTTCTTCTGATTCTCGTTCAACTTGGCGGGGTCATTGATCGTGAAGTTCGTGTCCCCGGGGAGATACTTCACAAGGCCGACCTTTGCAGCGCGCTTCAGTCCAAGCTCCGATTCGGAGCAAGTCGGCACGGTGATGTAACCCTTCGCGTTCATGATTCTCTTGAGCATATCGTCGCTCGCGATATCCGCCTTGTTCAACGCGACCATCATCGGCTTGCTGAACCGCCTGATCGAATCCGCGATCCTGAACATGTCGTCTTCGCTCCAGTTCATCGGATTCGGATCGGAAATCGCCGCCTCTCTAAGAGCTGTTATCACTTGACTTTCTGAGACACCAAGGCCCGTCAGCCTCTCGTGAATCTTCTTCTCTATCTTCGTCCCATCGAGATACGCCTGCCTGGCTGTCTTCACGAAGCCTTTGTCCAGAATGCCCTTTATCCAGTACGTAATTTCCTTCTCCAGGAACTCCATGTCCAGAACTGGGTCACGCGTCCCCGGAGGGACTTTGTTGCCCTCGGCGTCCGTCGCTCCGCTCGCGTCGACGACGTGGATGAGTGCATCCGCCTGTCTAAGATCGTCGAGGAACTGATTTCCCAGCCCCTTACCCTTCCATGCGTCCGGGACAAGCCCCGCGACGTCGAGCAGTTCGACCGGCACAAGCCTGACCCCGTCCTCGCAAGCCGAGTTCCTCGGGTCGCACTTCGTCCCGAATTCCTTGTGTGGGCACTTTCCCCTGACGAATGCGACGCCTCTGTTCGGTTTGATAGTCGTGAATGGATAGTCAGCGATCTCAGCAGTCGCCAAAGTAGCAGCGCTGAAGAATGTGGACTTGCCCACATTAGGCTTCCCGACTATTCCTATCTGCATGTTACCGACTACATATGCATGCGGAGTTAGAAAATCATTGCCTTCCTCGGTCGGACTCTCTCGTCGCCTTGCCAGCGTCGCAGTTGACAACATATAACTACTGGCAGATTCCTAAACGATGGACGACATGGCGATCGGAACCATTGAAATCGTCGCGGTCGTCCTGGCCGCGGTCCTCCCTTCCCTTCTGTACGTTGTGGTAATCCGCAATACAGAGCTTCGTCAGAGGGAGCCGATGTCGGTTGTATTCCTAGCCCTCTTATACGGAGGCACAGGAGCCTTCGGCATATCTCTCCTTCTGGAATCGCTGACCGCATTCGGCCTGTTTGCAGACACTGGCGTGTTGAATAGGTACCTTTGGGGTCCAGAGGGACCCAGCCCGGAATTGGAGCTCTTCCTGCTTGCGGTCGTGATCGCTCCGATCGTGGAAGAGATGGTCAAGGCTCTCGGAGTCTTCGCATTTCGCAGGAGGCTGACCGAGGTGGAGAACGGCATGATCTATGGCGCCGCCGTCGGTCTTGGCTTCGCTGCGGCGGAGAATGTCATATACTTCGGAGATGCCCTTCTGACAGGGCTGGAAGTCTTCCTGATAACCGCGATCTTGAGGACTCTGACCTCGACGGTCCTTCACGCCAGCGCCACCGCGGTCTCTGGATATGGCATAGGGAAGTACTTGTTGCTCCGACAGCATGGCGGGACCGCCCATTGGATGCAGTATTCGCTCATCGCCATGGCGATGCATGCCGCGTTCAACTTCTTCGCGATAATCAGCGCAATACTGCCAATGGGAACGATGGAGATCTATGTGGTCGGTCTACTGGGGAGCTTCGCGATCGCGGTCATCGCGTTCCGCCTGATGAGATTGAAGATCAGGCAACTCGATCTCTCGGGCTAACGTCGTTCTACTTCTTCGGTCATACGACCGTTCGAACCAGTGTTGATTGGCTTGCGTCACTACAGATCGTCGTCATCTAGAAAACGGGCAGGGATCCGGACGGTGATGCAAAATGGCTGTCCTCGCTCCTTTGAACACGAATTGTCGATCGCGTCTTCCCGCGTTTCGTCATGGTTTCCTTTTTTTGGGGTACGCAAGTGTCGGTTTCTTCATGATGAAAGAGTCATCCAGGTCCTCGCACATGCCCCTTGCGATCTTGATTGGAATCCCAATGAGCATGTGCGACTCCGGGAATCGGTCGTTGCCGGTTGGATCTACCGGACCAACGAACGCAGCGTTTTCCGGCGTGTTCTCGGCTATGCCCGCCGGATATGTGATCATGTTGGCGCATCCCGATCCCCAAGGAATGACTGTCGAGCTGAACGGCTTCGTGCTCCTGAAATGCACAAGTCCGCACAGATTCCTTATCTGCTCGGCACTCCCGAAGCACACGATAGCCTTCACGCCTGGGTCTCCGAAAGGCAAGTTGTCGCATCCCGAAATAACGGTGTATTTGCCAAGCGGCGTCAATTTGCCGATTGCCTGAATGCATCTTTCCGCGATCTCGGGATTCGCCTTGTAGTACTCTGCCGCCCCATTCCTATACTCCGGCGAGCCCGTCGAGATGAAATCCTTGATATGCGGATCGAAGGGAGCGTACCCAAGCCAGGACTGGCCTCCAGGGCATACGCCCTCCATCATATTCATCCCCATGTAGATCGGAGGAAGGTCCTTGTTGACTGACAGCTCAAAGATGGCGTCCGAGAGACATCTGTTGACTTTCGCTACCGCGACCGATTCGCATGGAACGATATCCGCCCCGTATACACAGACCGGCCTCATTTCAAGTTTGCCAGCATGTGCGAGTTTCTTCCCTAGTTCAGGAATCGATAGCTGAGACATTTTTCTTCACCGCTCGAGACTGCATTATCTGTTTGCGTGGGTAAAGTATTACCTCGATTGATGTTCGACCTTCGCAGATCGACTTCGCGCAACTCAGGAAGGTATTTGATATTGTTAACTATTCTCCCTTCCGACCTCTGATGAACGAAGCTATCATTCTCTGCGAAGGAAAGCTCGGGACAACAACTGGCAAGACGGCCCGCGGTCTTGTCCGATTCTCGAAGAAGTACAAGATAGTCGGCGTGATTGACAGCACCGAGGCGGGGAAGGATGCGGGAGAAGTCGTTGATGGAGTCAGAAGAAATATTCCCGTCTTCAGCTCTCTGGAAGATGCCCTCTCGTCCCTTGGAACGAAGCCGTCTCATCTGATTGTCGGTGTCGCCACGATCGGCGGTTACCTCCCCAAGGAGTTCAGGCAGACGGTCAAGAAGGCTCTGTCTGAAGGGATCAGTGTCGTCGCTGGTCTTCACGAATATCTGGGTGACGATCCTGAGTTTATCGAGGCGGCGAAGAAAGGGGGAGCAGGCATCGAGGACATCAGAAGAGAACCTCCTTTGCATCTGATGCACAAGTATCGGAACCTCGCAAGCGAGATCGACGCATTGAAGATACCAATCCTCGGAACAGACAGCGCGATCGGAAAGAGGACGACTGCAATCGAACTCGTCGAGGCGCTGAACAAGATGGGGATCAAGACGGAGTTCGTAGCGACCGGCCAGACAGGACTGCTCCAGGGTGCAAGATACGGTGTGCCTCTGGACGCGATCCACGGCGACTACATGGTCGCCGAGCTCGAGAACGCAATTCA
>JAJRAH010000105.1 GCA_028679985.1 Methanomassiliicoccales archaeon | reverse complement strand
TTCTGCTTGTGGAGCAACCGCTTGAGGCCAAGCTTCTTCGTCCATCCGAATATCTCGATCCCGCGTCTCTTGAGGAGGACATTCGTCAGGTCCAGCGCGATCGGGAGGCCGACGATCAGCACGATCACGACAACGAGGTTCGTGACGCTGTTTTCCGGGACGTCCTGCGGCAGTCCCCCGGTCACCCACAACTTCAGGAGCCCGAACCACGGAAGCTCCCCTCGCGCCTTTCCGATTAGCCACTCGTCTTTGATGGGCTCTCTGCATATCGAGATCTGGTCGTAGTAGCCGAGCAGAGCGGTTCCGTTGTTCTGGATGTTATGGTCTCCCATCGTTATGAGGCCGCCGTGCGGATGCACACCGCTCGATGAGAAATACCCCAATATGTATGAGAGATCTAGCCGCACAGTGACCTCTCGATAGCCGATATCATAGATTTCCACGACACTGTTCAGGTTCCAGCAGGTTTTCGTCGCTCCCCCCTGGACATTCCACTGACTGTCTGGTATGTCAGCGAGAGAAGGGATGTCGAATCCATGGCCGGTCTCGTTATAGTAGATCTCGCAGATGGCGCGGTGTATTATAGGGGTCGATCCTAACTGGCCGTACTTAACATAGGTGACGACGTCCCCGTATTCGCCGTACGTCTTGTGCCCGCTCGCAATTCCCTCGAGATAAGTCACGACGTCCTGGCTCCCCTGGACCTTCTGGACTATCACGATGTCTCCGGTGTCTATCGTACCTATCGAGCTACTGGAGTCGGAGTGCTGCATGCTGTCCGATTCCACTACTACTATGGGTGGCCAGAGGCCGCTGTACGCAAACAGGACCAAGAAGATGAGTCCGACGACGAGGCCGATGGCAATCAAACCCTTCAAGATTGGCAGGTAGCCTCTGCTCTTCGGGTCTTGGTCGGGCACGCGCCTTTCAATGCCTTTTCATTATAAATAGGTATGCTGGACCGGTTCAAATCGCAGTCGAAGGCGTGGTCGGGGTTGATGAAAAAGTCGATATATACCCTCGGGAGTTCGAGGTAGGAATATGCAAAGACCGGACAACGATGCCTACTTCATGAGGATGGCCGAGCTAGTGGCCTCGAGATCAACTTGCCTGAGGCGGCAGGTAGGAGCAGTCGTGGTGAAGGAGAAGAGAGTCCTGACTACTGGATACAATGGAGCTCCGAAAGGCCTGAAGCACTGCGGGGAGGTAGGGTGCGTCAGGGAGCAGAACAACGTCGAGTCCGGGACCAGACACGAACTCTGCCGGGGTGTTCATGCGGAGCAGAACGCGGTCATTCAAGCGGCGTACTTCGGAGTGAGCATCAAGGACGCCTCGATATACACGACGAACTTCCCCTGCGTGCTTTGCGCCAAGATCATCGTCAACGCGGGCATCAGAGAAGTCATCTACAAAGATGAGTACATCGATGAACTCTCTAGAGATATTCTGAAGGAGAGCAAAGTGTCCGTAAGACGCTATCTAGAGTGAGATGTTATCGGGTCTAGCATCTCCGTGCAATCGCACCCTCGAAATCGTACGGATGAACGGTAATCGTGGAGAATGAGGAACATACTTTCAATCCTTTGCGGGTTTCGTGCTGCACCCTCTGGCAAACTGCGAAGGTGGGGCAATTGACCAATATTATATTATATGTCTAGGCTGTTCCCCAATGGCGCTATCAGGGGGACTCCTATGAGCAGAGATGAGACACTTCTTCAGGTCAAACGTGCCGAGGAAGAGGCAGAGCAGATAGTCAAAGAAGCTCAGGAGAGTCAGAGATCAGTTGTGATCGCCGCCCGCAGACAGGCTCTGAAAGCAACGCAGGACGCGGACGAGAGGCTGAGGGCCGAGTCTGATTCTGCTGTTTCAAAAGAGAGAGCGAAGATCGTTTCCGAGAAGGAGGCGATTCTTGCTAGAGGGAAGGACGATGCCCTCAGAGTGAGAGATCTGGCTAAGAACAGAATGAATAGGTCGAAAGACCACCTCAAGGACAGCTTTGCGAGGACGTTGGATGCTACTTCCGGAACAGATGACTAAGGTCCTCATCATAGGTTCAAAGGACCACTTAGAAGAGACCGTGAACATCCTCTACGGACTGCACACGGTCCATCTGGTCGACTTCCCTCCAGATGTTGAGGGATTCACGTTAGGATCACCGCTGTCGGCAGCTTCCGAAGCGTCGGGGAAGTTGCTGAAGCTCAGAGCAGTAGAGAAAGACCTCGAAATCAAGGAGCCGAAGACACCGGAGCCGATTCCGGCGGAACGAGTCAAGAATGAGATTGACAGGGCAATAGCTTCGTTCGAGACTGAGATATCGGACGTCGTCGGATCAAAGACGAAGATCCAGCAGCGACTGGGCGAGCTGGAGCAGAAGAAGAGGGATTTGCAGCCGTTCACGGCGTTACCCCTTGATCTGGAGATGTATCGCGACTACAAGAGTATCACGGTATTCGTTGGCAGCGTGAGATCGAGCCCCGAGGGTGTGCTGAGGGAGTCACTCGACCAATTCGAGCTCTTCGCTGATGATGAGGAGCGCTTCGTCGCTCTCTTTGTACCGCGGGCCGATGCCGAGGAAGCCCAGCGGATCCTCGTCCAGCACGGATTCAGCGAGATCAATCTTCCCCCTGGAGTGGGAAGACCTGAGAAGACTCTCGAGGAGGTCGATGGAGAGGAAGCGATCCTAAGGAAAGGTTTTGAGGAGGTTCAGGGAAAGCTCGAGAAGCTCAGAGATAGGCACTCTGCCTTCGTGCTTGCCTCGGAGGAGGAACTGAGCATCACCGTCGAGAAAGCGGAGACGCCTCTGAGGACTGGTGCCACAACGCACTCTTTTGTGATCGATGCCTGGGTTCCCTCCAAAGGCCTCGAGGTTCTGAAGAACGAAATCAGCACGAAGATGGGGGAAGGCGTCTACATCGAACTGCTGGAAGTGAAAGACAGAAAAGACACCGATGAGGGGGAGGAAGCTAATGTTGAGGAGATCCCGACAAAGGCGTCGAACCCCCGACCATCCAATCTCTTCGAGTATTTGGTGGAGCTGATATCGACTCCACGCTACAACGAGATAGATCCCGCCTCTGTCATCTCCATATTCTTCCCGATATTCTTCGGATTGATGGTCGGAGACGTAGGCTACGGTATTCCTTTCATCATACTTGGCTATCTAGGGTTGAAGAAGTGCACGAGCAACGAGTGGCGCACGATCGCAACCGCGCTTTTCTTCGGCGGCATATTCACGGTGATCTTTGGTGTGTTTCTTTTCGGGGAAGCGCTGGGCATGCACTTCGCACCGAGTGCCTACGGAGAGATAACGTGGTCCAGTCTGCTCGGGATCGAGCTGCCTCACAGCATCGACCTGGGAGTCTTCTCGATACCGATAGGTGTGTTCAGCAAGCTCCACGACGTCAAAATACTTCTCTATATCAGCATCTGGATCGGCATAGTTCACCTGTTCGTGGGTTTCGCCCTCGGCTTCGCCAACGTCGCGATGAGGCGCGGACTGAAGCACGCCCTCTTCGAGAAGTTCGGTTGGATCCTCATACTCGCTGGCGGGGTTTTCCTGCTGGTCCTCATGATCGATGTTCTGATACTCCTGAAACCGATGGCAATGACTGACTTGAGGCTGCTCGCTGGAACGGGTCTCCTGGTTGCCGGGATGGCGATATGTCTGAAGGGAGAAGGGGCGAGGGTAATGCTCGAATTGCCGGGGCTGATGAGCAACGTCATTTCATACACTCGTCTCACCGCTATCGGCATGTCGAAGGCGGGTCTCGCCCTGGCATTCAACTCCATATCGATAGAGATGATCGCACCAGGGGGCGGCATCATGATCGCTCTCGCTATCTTGGTCTTCATCGTCGGGCATCTCATGATATTCATTCTCGCGATAATCTCGGCGGGGCTGCACGGGATCAGGTTGCAGTACGTCGAATTCTTCATGAAGTTCTTTGAAGGCGGTGGGTTGAAGTTCAATCCACTGAAGATTAGTAGGAAGTATACGACGGAGGTGTGAAAGAAATGGCCCTAGAGGTAGGTCTGATAGCAGTTGGAGCAGGGATTGCAGTTGGTCTGGCCGGGCTCGGAGCGGGTATTGCTGAGGGACCGGTCGGCGCAGCCGCGGTTGGTGCCATGGCCGAGAACCAGAAGTTGTTCGGTAAGGGATTGATGCTGATGGTCATTCCCGAAACGATCGTCATCTTCGGTCTTGTCATGGCGATTCTGCTCTGGCTGAAGATGGTATGAGCGGGATTCGAGGTGCCGGTTCATGGCGCTCGACAAGGTGATCAAGGACATCCTGGACAGTGCCAGGATGGAAGCGAACAAGCTCGCCGAGGAGGCTGAGAAAGAGAAGACAGCCATTCTCAGAGCTGCGGATGATGAGATAGCGAAGAAAAGAAAGCTCCGGGAGCGGGAAGCCCAAGAGATTCTTCGCAGGTTGACTCGACAGGAGATTTCCAGCGCAGAACTCGAGGCCAAGAGGATCGTCCTCAATGCGAAGAAGGAGGTCTTGGGCAGTGCCTTCTCTGAGACTCTGCGCGAGATCGAGTCTATGGACGCTCGGAAGAAAGCCGAGGCCTACTGCAAGATCTATCGCAGAGCGAAGAATCGGATCCAGCAGCCCAAAGTGATATGCCCCCGCGGGGAATCGAGTCTGTTGGCAAGTTGCGTGGATGCGGGAAAGGTCACTGAGAGCGACATGGAACCGGGATTGATTCTTGAGAGCGAGGATGGAAGGATTCGCTTGGATTACAGATTCAAGACGATTCTCGAAGGCATCTGGGAGAGGGAACTGAGGAACGTTTCGAACATGCTTTTCGGGTGAACCGATGATCGCGATCAGGGGTAGGAAAGGGAACTACGCTTACGCGTGTGCCAGGATCAGGGCCAAGAAGAGTCTGCTCCTGACGAAGGACAACTACCCCAAGTTGCTCATGATGGATCTGAATGAGATCGGTCGGTTCCTGGGCGAAACGCAATACCAGGTAGAGATGGCGGAGCTCGCATCGAGGTACTCTGGTGTGAACCTGATCGAGATCGGAACGAGCAGGAATCTTGCCAGGATCTGCAGGCAGGTGCTCGGTTTCTGCAGCGGAGAATTGAAGGACATGGTCGCAAGCTACCTCGCCAGATGGGATGAGTGGAATGTGAAGACCATTCTGAGGGGGAAGTACTACGGAGCCACCACTGAGGAAATCTTCGAGGACCTCGTTCCTGCGGGGAGATTGGACGAAGAGTATCTTAGATCCCTGATCAGCATGGAGACAATACCCGAGATCCTTGACGCGGTCACGAAGAAGGGTGGCGCCACGATCCCGAGCGAGGTACGGGCGGCATACGAAGAGACGGGGGCGCTAGAGCCGCTCGAGGAGTACTTCGACAAGATATACTTCTCAAGACTTCTTGAATCGATACGGGGAAAGAGAAGACCCGAGAAACTGTTCCTCGCTTTCATTCAGAAGGAGATCGACATCAACAACCTCAGAACGTTGTT
This sequence comes from Methanomassiliicoccales archaeon, assembly GCA_028679985.1. Lineage (GTDB taxonomy): Archaea > Thermoplasmatota > Thermoplasmata > Methanomassiliicoccales > JACIVX01 > JAJRAG01. The sequence goes on along the minus strand of JAJRAH010000105.1, from coordinate 203 downwards.
GAAGTTGAAAAGGGAAGGCATCCCGCTGGAGCGGATTCGCACGTACTTCATCGAGGGCGGGAAGGAGCTGAAGGTCGACGATCTTGTCAGGTTGGCCGGGGTCGAGTCCTTCGAGCAGATGGTCGATGAGCTCTCGTTCTACTCCTTCTATGAGGGAATCAAGGAATCGCTTGAGATCGCGAAGCATACCGATTCTTTGACCA
>JAJRAH010000104.1 GCA_028679985.1 Methanomassiliicoccales archaeon | reverse complement strand
TCCGTCCGAGGATGAATCCTGCTATCTTCGACGAGTAATACACGAAATAGACTGCCCCGATTGCCACCCAGGCTATGATGAGCAGTCCTATCAGTATCGTCGAGGTGTAGCCTGGGAACACCAGGACCGGGACTGATACATAATCCCAGGCGAAGTGGATCAATATCGATGCATATAGTCCGAATCTCAGGAAGAGGTAGCCGAAAGCGAGGCCACCGATGAAGGTCGGGGGGATCTTGTAGATGTCCCAAGTGAAGACGTGAGCGGCTGCAAACATCGCACTGGAGAAGAGAAGGAAGAAGATTTCTGCCCGACCGAAGCTGAAACCTCCGCCGAGCACGTACTTCTTCCATCCATCTCTCTTCTTCGTGATTGAATGGAACACCAGAAGCGGCACTCCTATCAACAGGAGTCTTGAAACAATCTCTTCCCACACCCCCGCCCTGGCGTACACGTAGAGGACTTTCCAAAGCTCTTGTTCTTCCGTTGTCGGAACGGTCGGGTTCACTCCCAGCAGACCGATGAATACGTAGTACAGCAGGTTGAAAGAAAGGGCGGCGAAGTACAGCGTTCCAATCACATAGAGCGGGCTGTGTCCTTTTCGAAGCGGTTTCAGTGAGAGCTCGTCTACGAGGCGGCTTGCACTGACCCACATCATGAAGACGAAGGAGGCTATGACGGCGAAGACGATCAAAACGTAATAGGCAGCGAAGTAGGGCCCGCCAAGTTCTGCGAAATTCACGATCCACGGAGTAATTATGTAGAGGTACGTGTGGAGCGAACCGATCGAGGGGATTACCTGCGTGAGGCTCCAAATGAGGATCGCAAGATACAAGAAAGTGATGATGAGGAGCGACAGGATTGTGTAAGTTCCGATGCCTCCAACAATCTCTCTGAGAGTCGCGACCCAGTTCTTCACCATAATCGGCTGTTGCGGGGTCGAGGCAAGGTCAGATTGTCCCTCTTCAAGGGACCTGCCACAGTATGCGCAGAAGTTGTCATCCCTCGACGTCGACCGACCGCACTGGGGGCATGTCGGTCCAAGCGGCAGGTCATGCGAGCCGCTCTCCTCGGCAATCACGAGCGTTGATTCTGAGAAAAGTATTTCTACTTGCCGATTTCGCGGCTCCGCCCGGAAGGGTCGAAGCGATTGATGAACACAAGATATGGGAGGTCATTCTGATCAAGTTGCACGACCAGATTCCTGATGGTAGAAACTTTTATTATTCAACTACGCCTTCCCGAACAGGCCAATCAGGAGGCACACCTAATGGATGAAGAGACTGCTGGAAAGAAAGTTGAGTTTGTGACAATAAGCGCTGAAAAGATACCCTTCGGCAGGAACAATTTCATTGAGGTCGCCCGCAAGAAGGCGATCACTGACGAAGGCGAGAACGAATTCATCTCCCTGTCAAGGGGCTATTATCTTCCTGACGGGTCAGAGAGATTCAAGAAGTCTCTGACGATCCCAGACGATCCTCAGATAAAGGCCTTCGTGGTCCAGAAAATATCATCAATGTGAGTTCCCTGAACTTTGGAGCTCAGGCCAAGGGCTCTTGGCCCATTCTTTTTTCGAGGAGCAGCTCGAGGTATGAGCGCCTCTCATTCCCTCTCAATCCGAGTTCACGCATCATCGAAAACACCGCTTCCTTTCCATCTTCAAGATCCGTCCCCTCGTATTCCGACTCGACGAAGTCACCAAGGTCGGAAACGCTGTCAAGGCAGACGGTCATGCCTTGGATCGAATACGTCGTCCGCATCTTCTCCACCCTCCCCGATTCCCTGAAACCCAGTCTTCGGAGAATCAACAGGAGTGCATCGACATCTCGGACGTCCATCTTCAGTTCCTCACGCGTCTTCGTGTCCTTGTCCATCTTCGGGCCTTTGTAGGTTAGTGAACCCGAGCCGTCTTCCATCCTGATGCGCAGTGCCTCGTCGGTGGCGCCAAAGTCGCGAGCTGGATGCGACATGAAGATGTCTACCTGCCTCCGGCGTCCCGTCAGTTTCGCCCCCTTCTCCACGAGGATCCTCTCGACTCGGCGCAGGTCATCGCAGGGTGATTTCACCTCGATTTCCAGCATGTGCGCCCTATTCTCCGAGATATAGATAAACTCAGCCTTCATGCGGCACGATTGTATATTGGGAAGAGCCTTAACGGTGAAGTACGAATTATCCTCGGGGGTTCGTCGTTGAGTCAATCCGGTCTGGTCCACGTCTATACTGGCAATGGGAAAGGCAAGACGACCGCCGCGTTCGGGCTCGCCCTCCGCACCTGGGGTCACGGTGGGCAAGCATGCCTGGTGCAGTTCATGAAGTGCGGCGAAGAATATGGGGAGGTGAAGGCGGTGAAACGCCTTCCCGGCATCGTCCTCCGCCAATTCGGGAGACCGGGGTTCGTAATCAAGGGCAAGCACTCGCAGGAGGATGTCGAGCTCGCGCGGCAGGCTCTTGCCTTCTCGGCTGAGGCCCTGACCTCCGGCAAGTACGATCTCGTGGTAATGGATGAGGTCTGCGTCGCGTTGGACTTCGGTCTTCTCGAAGTGTCGGAGGTCATCAAGGCGGTGGATTCCAGGAGTGAGAAGACGGAGGTTGTTCTGACAGGAATCAACGCTCCCAAGGAACTTATCGAAAAGGCGGATCTCGTCACCGAAATGAGGATGATCAAACATCCCTATGAATCCGGCATAATCGCCAGAGAGATGATTGAGTACTGATCCTGAGGCTACTGCTTTTTCTTCTTCGTGCGGAGGTACATGAGGAATCTTACCTCCTCGTTCGGGAGGAGGGTCCTCAGCGACTTGTCGTCCCCTTCAAGAACGAGCCGTAGCGCCAGCGGCTGTCCTCTAGTCAGCCGATAGATCAAGTGGAAGGCGTCATCCTCCAGGTCCTCCCCCAGGAATTTCCTCGCGCTCGACTCGTCGAATCTGAGCAGGTGTATCTCGGTCGCTTGTCCTTTCGTGACGTCAGATCTCTGGAAGAAGCGGTTGTAGAACGGTGTCTCTTCCCTCATAGCCACAGCCATCTTTCCTCTGCCACCCGCGAGCGACTTCATAAGATCGAAGAACAGATCCACGACATCCTCGGAGACATCATGATAGTTATCGAAGCAAAGCAGGATATCGTTCTGCCTCAGTTCCGAGATGTCGTCCTTCTCGCTACCTCGCTCCTTGGCGAACTCCCTCACGCTTCGCAGTATCTCCTCCGCCGTCTTTCCCTTCTCAAGATCATGCCAGAGCAGGGGTATCTTCGTCTGGTCCAATGCGACCTTCCTCAGAAAAGTCGAGGAACCGTAACCGTAGTTGGCGAACACGACAAGAACAGT
>JAJRAH010000103.1 GCA_028679985.1 Methanomassiliicoccales archaeon | reverse complement strand
GGGCCGCGGTGTGATGTCTCATCAATTGGAGGCGTCTCTTCTTGTCGATCTTGCCCTCTATCACGGAACCTACCGACGGAACGTCGCCTTCGATATGGTGAACAATGCTTCTCCCGCTTCGCGTGACATTGACGACTCTCCTTCCGTCTAGGGTGCCGGTATCCGACTCCTGGCCCCCGCCCTCAGGATAGAAGGCCGTGCGATCTAGGAGAATTCCTCCGTCAAGGATCTTGACGACCTTCGCATCGAAATCCAGGATGCCCGGGTCATCGTAGTAAAGCATCTTCGTCTCAGGAAGACCCGGGATCAAGTCCCCGTTCCCGGTCGTAGCCTGTTCCGGCTTCTCATGCATCGCCGAGACCCTGATGTAGAAGTCGTCGGGAATGTCGACGGGCGCGTCCGTGAACTCCTTCACGATCTCCGGGTTGAGGCCGTGGGAGTCGTAGAGCTCCATGAGCTTCTGCGACGATATTCCCTCTCCCGCCTTGAGGTCCTTAGTCATCCTCTGGACAAGCTGTCTTCCCCTCACTAGCGTGTCCTTGTATCGCTCCTCCTCCACCCTGACGAGCTGGAGTATGTCCTCCCTGTTCTCTACCATCTCAGGGAAGACGGGAATGAAGTAATCGATCTGTCTCTCAACGATTTCCGCCAGTGTAATGTCCACATCTAGGGATCTCAGCGCCCTCAGCCCTCTTCTGACAAGCATTCTCGCGAAGTAGCCCTCTCGGACATTCGAAGGAACGACGCCGTCGTTCAGCAGAAATGCCAAGGCCCTAGAATGGTCGCAGACAACATAGACGTCCTCGAGCGGCTTCACGCTCTCCATCAAGCTTTCGTACGAGATCCCTATCCTCGATGCGGTCTCCTCGCGTATCTTCCTGATGTCGGTGGCAGTCTTCGCGTTCGTCATCCCAGCCACCTTGCTGTACTCGGTCATCATGGCGGAGTCGACCGACGTGCCGGTGATGTCCTTCATGTAACTCAGAACCGGACCGAAGACGGCCTCTTCGGTCGAGGTCGCCGCCTGCGAGACCCAAGTCATCCTCTCCAGACCGTAGCCGGTATCCACGACCTTCATGTCCAGAGGCTTCCTTCCTTCCTGCGTGTCCCTGTACATCATGAAGACGAGAGTGGCAAGCTCGACCCCCTGAAGGATCACTTCGAGACAGGGGCCGGAGTTGCCGCCTCCTTCCCACCATGCCTCGATGTATCTCATCATCTCCGGTTTGACCCCCATTCTTCGAGTGAACAGCTCGTGACAGAGCTCGACGGTTCTGTCCTTGAAGTACACCTCTTTATTCTTCGTGTTGAACGCATGATGCGCGCACATCTCGAAGAACGTCAGGTGTCTGCCTGTCTTCCCGACGTTATCAATGTCGTTGAATCTGACGCACGTCTGCGAAATTGTGAGAGGGTTCGCGGGCGGGTCTATCACGCCGTTGATGACCCAAGGTTGAAAGTCATAGATCGAAGCTTGCGTGAAGAAAACGTCGTCCCGCCACCTCGCCACGATCGGGTATCTTCTGACCCTCTTGTGGCCGTGGCTTTCGAAGAAGCTGAGGTAGACCTCCCTCATCTCGTGAAGGCCGAGGGACTCCTTCATCGGCGAGGCCCCGATGAACGTGTACTCCTCGCACGGCGGCTCCCCGCACGTGTCCCAATCCCCCAGGCTCCAGAAGTACCTCTCACATTTCGGGCACTGCTTCCTGGTGAAGCCGTTGTTTAGAAAGTACTTCAGCTGATATTCAGACGAATCCATCGTTCTCGTATCAGGGGGTCGTTATATGAATCTTTTCAATCTGGACAATCCGATTCGCTTCTGAAGACGCGTGTTCCGATGATGTTCAGATCGCCAAATTGACGTGCTCGGAGTAGTCGATCGGGACGTCGATGACTGCGAGAACGTCGTCTTTCAGACACTTCGCCAGGGTTTCCTCGAGCTCTTTGGCGGAAGAGACTCTGTAGCCTTCGGCTCCAAACGACTCGGCAAACTTGACAAAGTCTGGGTTCTCGAAGTCGACGCCTATGCTCCTGCCGTAATTCTTCTCCTGCCTGATCTTGATTAGTCCGTAGGTGCGGTCGTCGAATATGACCGCGACGAAAGGAGCCCTCATCCTCATGGCGGTCTCGAGTTCTGAGGATGTCATCATGAAGCCGCCGTCGCCGACGACCGCGACCACTTTTCTCTCGGGGCAGGTCATCTTCGACGCTATGGCGCCGGGAATCCCTATGCCCATACCGATGAGGCCGTTCGACACCACGAGCGTGTTCTCGGCGTAAGTCGGATACAGCTTCTCCATCCAGATGAAATGAGCGCCGACGTCGCAGACGGCGATGTCCTTCCTGCCGAGGACTCTCCGTACCGCCCGGACGGCCAGCTGGGGTTTTATCGGTGTAGTGTCCTCAGCCTCGATCGTCATCCTCTGATGCAACTCGTCTCTGAGTCCGCTCGCCCAGTTGCCTTTATCGACAGCTCCCTTCGTCAACTCCGATAGAATGCTCTTGATGTCTCCGATCAGCTGGATGTCCGGGACGAACCTGTCCGCAGTCTCCGCCGGGATCGGCCCGACGTGCACGACCTTCTTCTCCCTCCCGATGTTCCAGAAGACGGGCTGGTACTCAATGACGTCGTAGCCGACGGCGATGACCAGATCCGCCAACTCGAAGGCCTTCCTCATGAAGTCGTGAGTTCGCCGCCCGACGGAGTGCAGCGAGCGCGGATCATCATAAGGGAGAATGCCCGATGCTAGCCAAGTGTGCGCGACAGGCAAATCCCATGCAACCGAGAATTCTCTTAGCGCTTCCTGGGATTCAGATCGGACGACTCCATTGCCGGCCAGGATGAGAGGCGTTTCGGCCTCGGAGATCGCCTTTCTGAGAGGGTCCAGCGACGAGCGGTCGCAGCTGATCCTTCTTGATACGGACCTAGGCAACGGTCTTCCTTCGACCTCGCATCTCATGATGTCCTCTGGTAACTCGACGTGCACAGGTCCCGGCCTTTCCTCCCGGGCCTTGTCGAATGCCCGTCTCGTCAACAGGGGGATCTTCGAAGGAGTCCTTATGCTGAAGCTGTCTTTCGTTATCGGTTTGAAGAGCTGGACAAGATCGATGTACTGCTTCTCCGGAGGATGCGCCCTATCCGTGCGGACCTGTCCGGTCAATGCCACGACAGGAGTGTAGCAGAGGTAGGCGTCGGCGATTCCCGTCACGAGATTGGTCGCACCGGGGCCCAGAGTCGACAGGCAGACCCCGGGCTTGCCGGACAATCTCGCCGAGATCTCAGCCATGAACGCTGCGGATTCCTCATGCTTCGTGAGCACGAACTCGATCTTCGAATCGATCAGACTGTCCATCAGGTCGAGGTTCTCCTCGCCCGGTATCCCGAAGATGCGCGTCACGCCCTCATCTTCGAGGCACTTGACAAGCAGCCCGGATCCTCTCATGTTCTCCCCTCACTCGCTGAAAGTCGCAGCCCTCTCCTTGAAGATGCTATCGACCGCCCTCCGCAGGGCGCTCCGTATTTCTCCAGTCTCCTTGACGGCCGCGACGCCTCTCGTCTGGAGCTCCTCTACGGCCCTGTCTCCGAACTTCGTCGCCAGGACGGCATCGAAACCGCTCAGGGCGTCCGCCGCTTTTTCCAGCTTGTTCGCGTGCGCCATTCCAAACATCGGTATGTCCATGTCCGCCTGGTAAGTGATGCTCTTGCCTGGCGTGATCCTCTTGCCCGCAACCGTGAACGTGAGGAAGCTTTCCGCATGCCCGAAGTGCAAGTCCACGTTCTTCCCGTCGCTCGATGCTACGGCGATCCTGTACTTCGTCTTCCCCTCCGCCTGCATGCCTGCGAATCCCTCCTTCGGAGGCCGAGCGAGGCTGCAAGTCACATGTGCGAATTCTGACGATCTGTCCTCTCCGAGCAGCCCGACCGCGTCGGCCCTGCAGAATCTACAATGTCTCATCTGCTTGATATCGCTCTCGCACAGATCCTGCAAAGCCTTCCGTTCCTTCGGCGTCGGTGCCCTCATGCTCGCGAAGTTCGTACCAGGGACCGGTATGAGAGGAATGACGTTGACGATGTAAGCGCCCAGCTGCTTCACTTTCTTCGCCACAGCGGGTATGTGTTCGGCGTTCACTTCCGGAACCATCACGACGTTGACTTTGACAAGCATGCCCGCCTTCGAGGCCATTTTGACCCCAAGCAGCTGGTTCTCGACGAGCTTCTCGGCAGCCTCGATGCCCCTTAAGACCTTTCCTTCGTACTTGACGAACTCGTACATCTTGCTGCCTATCTCGGGATCGACTGCGTTTATCGTGACAGTAATGAATCTGACTCCCAGCGATTTCAAGCGATCCACGTTTCTCGGGAGCATCAGGCCGTTGGTGCTGAGGCAGAGGGACATCTCGGGGAATTCCTTTCTGACGAGATCCAGCGTGCGAAAAGTCTCTTCGTTCGCAAGCGGATCGCCCGGTCCCGCAATCCCTATCACCGTAAGGTAAGGGATTCTCTCCTTGACGTACCTGATCTTCTCCACCGCCTGTTCAGGAGTCAAGATCTCGCTCGTCACCCCGGGTCTGCTCTCGTTCATGCAGTCGAACCGGCGGTTGCAGTAGTTGCACTGAATGTTGCATTTGGGCGCGACTGGAAGATGCATCCTTGCGAACTGCGTGTGGGCCTTCTCCGTGTAGCAGGGATGCGTTTCGAGCATCGCGTTCAAATCAGGCTCCTTCACGGTCGCCATCTGCACACTCCCGGCGGGATTGGTAGTAATGAATGTGCTTGCAGTTATAGATTCTTCCATTTCCATCGGTGGCCACGTTCTCAGGAGATCGTTATCCTGACATCGTCAAACTCGTACTCCAAAATCGTCTCCCAAGCCACGGTAATCCCGATCGCTACGTAGATCGGCTGTCCTGAGGCGACTTCCACGTCCTTGCTCATCTCGAACTTGTTCCATCCGGCGGCCGGGTTGGCCTGGCCGATCTTCTCGAAGTCGGCTTCGTCACTTGGCTGTGAGACATTGGCATAAGCCACAATCTGAGCGAGCACGTTGAACGACTCCGTTTCACTGAAGACATAGAAACTGATCTGAGCCCTTTTGGTCCCGGCCGTACTCACCGCGATCGGCAACTGCACCCACACAGTCCCGTCATCTTGTCTTCCGTCGATGCTCAAGGAGAGTGACTTGCTGCCGGTCCGTGCCCTATCCTCCGATATCGATGCGGATGTTTCGATCGGGTCTCCGGTGTTCGGATCGACTGGCAGGTCCTTTCCAACCGTCCAGTCAACGAGTCCGTTCTCGAAGCTCTCTTCGACGGTCACAGAGCCGCCAAGGCAGCCCGAGGTGATCAACGCAAGGGCCGTGCCTAAGAGGATCATGCCTGTAGATCGGCGGAGCATCACGATTCACTTTCTGTCCGCAATGCTATTTGAATCTCCCGCTTCTATTGACAACAAAGTCAATAGTGGAAGACGACATCTCTAGCGTTCAGGAACGCCCCGAAGATCGCGTCGCATCGAACGGAGGTCGCGTCTTGCTCGAGAACGGCACATTCCAGAAGCTCATCATGGTGATGAACAAGCATGTGCCATCGACTCGGAAGACCCTTCGCGATCTCATGAGTCAGAATGAGCCGGCGTACGTGGGGAAGGATGGGAACACCTATCGTGTTTCGAAGGATGAGCTGGAGATTATCGCGTCACAAATCGAGGACTATGAGAGAGGGGGCATCAAGATACCCATACTCATCATGACCGACACCTCCTATCCCGGTGGAGCATGGAAGGTCATGGGAAGGATCGAGACTAAGGTCGTCTCGAGGATAATCGGCAGAGAACCCGACACGCCAGAAGAGATACGGCTCTTTCATCCTCACTTCGTCGATCTGAGGAAGCGGCTGCCGAGTTCGACGACCGTACTATATATGCCATAATATCGTCCGCATTCAATTTCGCACAGCTCTCAGCAAAGCTTATTGACCGAGTCCACATAGATTCGAACGTGGTCAGGACAGGGTTTGCCGACCTCCCTCTTCACGGAGGCAGCGCTCCGAGATGGCTCTTCTCTCGAATGGTGAAGCTAGCGGGAGCAATCAGCGACGTCGTGGTGGCCGAATACGGAACGGAGGAGTTCCTGAGGAGATTGTCCGACCCCTTCTGGTTCCAAGCGTTATCATGCGTCCTCGGTTTCGATTGGCACAGCTCCGGAACTACCACGGTCACTTGCGGCGCACTCAAAGAGGCGCTGAAGAAGAGCGATGAACTTGCCGTGGCTGGCGGAAAGGGAAGGACTTCGAGGGGAGCGCCTGCCGACATCGAATCGTGGTCAGGCGCACACATTTCATCCGTCGACACTCAGAGCAAGCTCGTATATGCAAGCAAGATGAGCGCCAAGGTCGACAGTGCGGCCCTCCAGGACGGTCACCATCTGTATCATCATTCGTTCGTGTTCGACTCGAAGGGCAACTGGACCGTGATCCAACAAGGCATGAACGGCGACACGGGATTCGCCAGAAGGTACCACTGGCATTCGAAAGATATCAGCGGTTTCGTCGACGAGCCACACACCGCCATCCTTGGAACCAAGGTGAAAGGCGTGCTGGACATGACGTCGCACAGGAGCGTGGGGTCGAGGGCCGTTTCGGTGGATCTGGTCAATGACGGCGTCGACAAACTCCGGAGACAGGTGACGACAGTGGCGAGAGGGCAGAGCACGCTTCCAGAATGGAGCGGTGAGAAGGTCGTCCGTCTGTCGATGCCTAAGTCCATCAATTGGAACGTCCTCAGGCAGGTCTACGAGTTCCATCCGACGAGCTACGAGGAGTTCCTGTCTCTGCGTGGCGTCGGTCCGTCCACCGTCAGAGCTCTGGCGTTGATAGGGGAGCTCGTCTACGGAGTCGAGCCAAGCTGGCGCGATCCGGTGAAGTTCTCATTTACCGTCGGAGGAAAAGACGGCGTTCCGTATCCCGTCGACAGGAATGCGATGGACAGGTCGATACAGGTCTTGCGAGAAGGAGTGGAGGAGGCGAAGCTCGGCAGGAGCGACAAGCTCGAAGCGGTGCGACGCTTGCGCAAGTTCGTTCCCGAGGACATTCAAGTTCGTTGAGCTTCTTCGACGCTCAGAGGGAATGGGTAGTTCGCACTGAAACGAATCGATACAAGAAATGGAATATTGGAAGGGGATCATACGCAGCCACGTATGACGGTCAAGCCGAAGCCAACCGGATTGTCTTGCCGAAAGTACTATGCGGCCATAGACTTTAGTAACCGCGGACTGAATATCTCGGCGAACCTCGATACTTACATCCCGGTTCTATCAATCTCGTCATTTACGAGCGTCTTAAGGTGCCTCTTTTTCAAGGTGGTTTCGAGCTTAGATGCTTTCAGCTCTTATCCATTACGGCGTGGCTGCCCAGCTATGCCCTGCCGGACAACTGGTTAACTAGAGGCCGCGAACCCCCGTTCCTCTCGTACTAAAGGGTTCTTCTCGTCAGGCACCAATGCACTTCCACCAAAAATCAACAAACCTGTCTCACGACGGTCTAAACACAGCTCACGATCCCTTTTAATGGGCGAACAACCCCACCCTTGGCAGCTGCTGCACCACCAGGATAGGAAGAGCCGACAGCGAAGTAGCAAGCCTCCAGGTC
>JAJRAH010000102.1 GCA_028679985.1 Methanomassiliicoccales archaeon | reverse complement strand
CTCCCTGGCCTCGCGGTCTGAAACCCTGCGTCTTGCCGTGACGGTGACCTCCTGCTCGATTGGTCACAATACCCCGTGCGGTAAAATATCTTTCCAATGTCGAAATCGCATGCTAGGTCTGTTGGCCAGATCTTATCTTCCAAAAATTCCTCGCTGTTCGTCTCAGTGGTATCTGCGTATAGTAGTCGGTCACCTGCTGCTCATGCGAGAGAGAGGCGATGTTCGCTGGAGGGCATCATAGGATCCTCCAGATCGCATCTCATTCGTCCGTTGAAACTCACGTTCCTATTTCCTCCGAAGGCCTCTGTGTATCCAATAAGTGACCTCCGAAACCCCCATGAAGAATCCTGCCAATCCGAAGAATATGTTCTCCAACCCATTGCCGAATGAATTTGTAATCACGAATCCAACAATAAGCGTTGCGAAGCAAGCGAAGAATGTCACTATGCAGATTGATCTTGCGTCCCTAGAACTCACTGGCTTCCAAAGCATGATTGTCGGTTCCATCCGACTTTCGCTCATAGTCCTCTCTTCCTCCACATTGAGAAAAACCGACCAAACTCATAAACATTGTCCAGATTTCTGGCACCCTATCGTTGTCTTCTTCGAGTCGTTTCGAGACTCTCAGACCACAGATATGTCTCGAACATTGGGTCGCGCGATTGCAGTCCATCAGATGTCCTCCTTCGAATATGAAGTGAGTACCGCACGCCGATGTCCGAGGGCACCACCCTTATATACCAAAATACTAATCTAGGCTTTCCTGTAGCATCGGAACAACGATACTGGTGATGTGTTATGACACGCAAGCCCGGACGGATGTATCGCCAAATAAGAGGGCAGGCCTATACGCGAAAGGAGTACATGGGAGGAGTCCCAGCTCCCAGGATCACCCAGTTCGACACAGGGAGCCAGATCGCTGACTATCCAGTCGAACTCTCTCTCAAAATCATGGAGCCTTGCCAGGTGAGACACACCGCTCTTGAGGCTGCGCGTGTTGCAGCTAACAGGCAGCTCTCGAAGGATCCAGGCGTAGGCAACTACTACTTGAAAATCAGGACCTATCCTCACATCGTTCTTCGCGAGCACAAGATGGCGACAGGTGCTGGGGCGGACCGTGTTTCCGGAGGAATGAGGGCCGCTTTCGGGAAGGCCGTCGGTACCGCTGCACGCGTTCAAGCTGATCAGATAATAATGACCGTCAGAGTGCCGCTTCAGGGGTACAAGTCTGCCAAGGACGCTCTCTGGCGCGCATCAATGAAACTTCCTTCTCCCTGCTATGTGATTGTGGAGAAGGGTGCAGATCTCCTCAGCTGATCTAGATTTACGATCGGGCGGAGCCGCACAGTCGGAGGATCGGAGTTGTACGATTTCAAGCTCGACGAAGTGACCGAGTGGATCAAGAGTAAGAACGCCAAAGTGGTCGCTCTTCAGATGCCAGAGGGATTGAAGGTCTATTGTCAAAAGATCATAGCCGATCTTGAAGCGAAGACTCAATCAACATTCGTTGTGATGGCAGACCCCTGCTACGGCGCCTGCGATATTTCCATGGATTTTCAGAAGTTCGCTGACGTCCTCGTTCATTTCGGACATTCCGAGATACCGTCGATGCATGTGAAGGACAATATCATGTTCGTCGAGGCTCAGATCGAGACGGACTACGCCCCTCTTCTCCCGAAGCTGCTGCCGAACCTCAAGGAGCATATAGGATTGGTGAGTACGGTCCAGTATCTGCAATATCTGCCATCCCTGAGGTCATGGCTTGAAGGGAACGGGAGGAAGGTCTACATCGGAAGAGGCGGCGGCAGAGTAAAGTACGACGGGCAGATCCTCGGTTGCGACATATCAGCGGCGACCTCCATCGAGAACGATGTGGAGCAGTTTCTATATCTCGGTACTGGTGACTTCCATCCGCTCGCACTCGCCATACAGACCAAGAAGCCGGTAATCGTTATGGATCCGATCGCGCAGGAAGTCCGTGAGCTCAAGGACCTTGCCGAACGTGTCCTCCGTCAGAGACATGGTGCAATCACTCGCGCCTCCGGTGCGAAGAGATATCTCATCCTGGTCTCGACCAAGCTTGGCCAGAATAGAACGGAGCTTGCATTCCGTTTGAAGCAGATCGCGATGGAAAACGGCAGGAAGGCGGACGTGGTGTTGATGAATGACTTCAACCCAGACTCCCTATTACCGTTCGAGGCAGATGCCTATGTTTCCACAGCCTGTCCGAGATTGGCGGTCGACGACTTCCTGAGGTATCCTAAGCCGATCCTGACGCCGATAGAGATGGAGATATCGATGGGGCTCAGGAAATGGAGCGATTACCAGTTGGACAGCATCTAGATCGATTGTATTCCTGATGTCTCTTCTTCTTTGAGTCGCTCTCCGGTCGACGGATGGAAGACCTCTGACTCCGAGAAGTCCCCTGGGAAAAGTTAAATGATGCGCCAAGCCGTTTGTGGACACGATGCTGTCACCCGAGATCATAATGAAGATCGGCGTAGGTTCGAATGCCCGCATTGGCATAGGCTCGGAAGTGGACGCTGAGAAGGTTAGAAGGACCGTCAGGGCGGCGAACCGGAAAGGTCTCGGAAATGTGACAATCTTCGATGATCCTTCGAGACTTGTGGCGGCCCTTCACGACGGAGAGATCGATGCTGCCGTTCGCGGGAGTCTCGATTCGACATCATCAATGAATTCGATAAAGGACATCTTCTCGGTCGACAGGATCCTTAGATTGGCGTTGCTCCAGCCCGCAGGAGGCCGCATGTTCTTCTTCGCTCCTGTCGGAGTGGACGAGGGCTGGACGGTCGATCAGAAGATGGAGTTCATCGATCTCGGAGCAGCTCTGATGAGGAAGATGGGAATTGAACCGAAGATCGGAGTGCTTTCTGGCGGGCGGTTCGGGGACAAGGGACGGCACGCTTACGTCGATCGGACTCTGGATGATGCCGAAGAGGTCACCAGAAGAGGACAGGCAGACGGCTTGGACGTGAGAAACTGCGAGATACTGATCGAGAACGCCGTCGATGACAGGAACTTCATACTCGCCCCCGACGGCGTGTCCGGAAACCTGATCTTCAGGACTCTCCACTTTCTAGGTCGGGGAAAAGCCTTGGGCGCAGTGGTCCTGAACATCGACCGGGTGTTCGTTGACACTTCGAGAGCGAAGTCTAGCTACATCGACTCTATCACTCTTGCATCGGCGCTCGCAGGCAGACGAAAAGCATAATAACGAAGATGATGTGGGTGGTTGGATGAGACTCGAGATCGAAGGGAGGGAGGCTGGAATCAAGTTCTCCGCCTGCCATTTCATCACCGAGCATGCGAAGTGCGGCAGGCTTCACGGTCACGTCTACGGGTTGATGTTGACCCTTCATGGAGATAAGGGCGCCAACGGAATGATCATGGACTTCATCGAGCTGAAGAAGGTGATGAGAAGGATCGCCGAAGACTTCGATCATAGGGTCCTTCTACCTGGCAACTGCCCGAGAATGACCCTGTCTGTCGGGGAAGAGGTAGTTGCGAAGGTCGGGAAGAAGCGATACGTTTTCCCCGCCGAGGACGTGGTCATCTTGGACATCGAAGAGGCGAGCGCCGAGGAAGTCGCCAGAGTCATGCTTGCTCGCATTCTTGCTGAGATTCGATTCCCGAGCAACGTTTTCAGGGTTGAGGTCGGAGTGGAAGAGGAACGCGGTCAGAGCGCTTGGATTTCGCACGATTTCAGGTGAGTCATGAAGAAAGCCGTTGTCCTTCTGTCCGGTGGGTTGGATTCGACCGTGACTCTCGCTCATGCGATATCCGCAGGATATGATGTTGTCCCCCTCACGATTCGCTACGGTCAGAGACACGCGAGAGAGCTGAAGGCCGCGAAGGACGTGGTGGCCTTCTACAAGCTCAAGAATCATGTCTTGATCGATCTTGATCTGAGTTCCTTCAAGACGAGTGCGTTGATATCGCGCGAGATAGACCTTCCGGAGAGGGCATCGTCTGGGGAGATAGGATTGGAGATCCCTGTCACGTATGTTCCATCTAGGAACATAATCTTCCTGAGCATTGCTGCAGGCCTGTGCGAGTCAGTCTCGGCGGAGAAGATCTTCATCGGCGCCAATTCGCTAGATTACAGCGGGTATCCAGACTGCAGACCGGAGTTCTTCGAGGCATTCGAGAAAGTGCTCAAGGTCGGGACAAAGAAAGGCGTTGAGGGGGCGTCGATCAAGATTGAGACGCCGATTGTCCTATCTACCAAAGCTGACATTGTACGAATGGGAAAGCGGCTTGGAGCGCCACTGCATCTGACGTGGAGCTGCTATAGGGGCGGCGAGAAGGCCTGCGGAAGATGTGATTCCTGCTTGCTGAGACTGAAGGGATTCTACGAAGCGGGGTTCGAGGACGAGATCTCATACGAGGCGAGGGCATGAGGATCTCGGAGATCTTCCATTCTCTGCAGGGTGAGGGTGTGCTCATAGGCACTCCGACCGTCTTCGTGAGAACTTGCGGATGCAATCTCGAATGCGTCTGGTGCGATACCAAGTATGCAAGGGAGGAGCAAGGCACGGAGATGTCGCCGTCCGAGGTGGTCGAGAAGGTCAAAGGCTACGAGATTCCATATGTCTGCCTGACCGGCGGCGAACCGATGCTTCAGAAGGACATGTTCGAGTTGGTTGAATTGCTGTTGAAGAACTCACTCCACGTCACGATGGAGACAAACGGTTCCATGTCCTTGGAGGAGCTGCCTTGTTCCGACGGTCTGCTGATAAGCATGGACATCAAGTGCCCGTCCTCCGGCATGTCCGAGAGAATGATGATGGAAAATCTCGAGCTGCTGTCCCCTGCGGACCAGTTGAAGTTCATCATCGCGGACGAAGAAGACATTCTCTTCGCTGAGAAGGTGCTGAAGGAGCATGAGGTCCTGTGTCCCGTCATCATGACTCCCGTGGGCGGAATCGATCTTCGCCAGTTGGCGGAACGTGTGCTGAAGAAAAGGCTCAATGTCAGAGTGCTTCCCCAGCTTCAGAAGATTATCTGGGGAGAACGAAGGGGAGTGTGAGACTGAAGGTCTCATGCGCCCACTGGCATGGCTTGTTGCGTGCGACGTGTGTGTGCGTGACACAGTAGCAATGGTTAAATAGCTAGTTCAAGCTACCATCAAAACCACAAAGCCGGGACCAAGATGAATGCTGAAAGGTTGGGACTGTTGTTGATTTTGCGCCTAGTTCCAGCCCCATTGCTATAAAATCCTTGGTCGAGGTGGTTTTCATGACCGTCCGTCGAACCATAGAGGAATCAACGTCAGACCGCGAAAAGGGTCGAGGCCTAGATAGAAAGAGAGTGTACACCAGCGAGTTCAACTCCTGGGCCTTGGCAGATACGATGCCGAGGTCGGTCGAGATATTCGATACCACGCTCAGGGATGGGGAGCAGACTCCCGGTGTAGCGCTGTCCGTCGATGAGAAGATCCGCATAGCAGAGGCCCTCAACGACCTCGGCGTCGACGTGATCGAAGCCGGCTTTCCTATGATTTCGGTCGGCGAGAACGAATCGGTGAAGAAGATTGCGGCACTCGGCCTCCAATCGAGGGTCTGCGCGCTTTCAAGGTCGAGCAGGAAGGACGTCGACGTCGTCCTCGATTGCGGAGTCGATTATGTCCATACGTTCATTGCGACATCGGACGCCCATCTGAAGTACAAGCTCAAGATGACTAGGGATGAGGTCAAGGCGAAAGCTGTGGACGCAATCGAATACGCGAAGTCGCACGGCTTGACCGTGGAGTTCTCCTGCGAGGACGCCACCCGCACCGGACTTGATTTCTTGAAGGAGATGCACATCGCCGTTCAACAGGCGGGCGTGGATAAGATCAATCTGCCTGACACGGTCGGAGTCACGTCCACCCCTGCGATGGAACGCCTCGTGGATGAAATCATGTCCGTGACGAAGGTACCACTGAGCGTTCACTGCCATGACGATTTCGGACTGGCAGTAGCGAACTCGCTCGCCGCTGTGAGGCGAGGTGCCAGACAGGTCCATGTCTGCGTCAACGGGCTCGGGGAAAGGGCGGGGAATGCCGCTCTCGAAGAAGTTGTGCTTGGCATGATGGCGTTCTACAACATCCAGACGAACGTCGACATCAGGAAGATCGGTTACGTGTCGAAGACGGTCTCCAATCTCACCGGAATGCCGGTTCCGGGAAACAAGGCCATCGTCGGGAGCAACGCGTTCGCGCACGAATCAGGCATACATGTCCATGGTGTTCTTGAGGATCCGTCCACCTACGAGGCTTTCGGGCCTGAGCTCGTAGGCATGCGGAGGGAGATAGTCGTCGGAAAGCACACCGGGGCGCATTCGGTGAAGGAGAAGCTCGGCGAGTACGGCGTTACCCTTTCGGAGGAGCAGATCGGAAGGGTCGTTCAGGAAGTGAAGAGGCTTGCGGAGAGCGGGAAGCGCGTGGATGACGCCGAACTCGTCGCATTAGCCTATCATGCTGCTGGTCAGCGGGCCGGCGAGGCGAGGAAGGTCAGGTTGAAGGAGTTCGCCGTGTTCACGGGTCTGAACATCACTCCCACAGCGGTCGTGGCTCTGGACATTGATGGGCAGTACAAGCGCGGATCGGAGATAGGCATCGGACCGGTGGATGCTGCAATAAACGCTATCAGGTCTGTCGTGAGCCACAAGATTACTTTAGTAGAATACAGACTCAGTGCAATAACGGGTGGAAGCGACGCACTGTGCGAGGTCTCCGTCAAGCTTCAGCACAACGGTGAGAAGAAAGCCGTGTCCGTCGGCAAGAGCGTCGGTTCGGACATCGTCCAGACTAGTGTGGATGCTGCCGTCGAGGCGATCGATCGGCTATACTCTAGAATCACGAAGGATGAGTGAAGGGGGATTTCCGGTGGCCAGGCCAGAGGGGAAGACGATCTCCGAGAAGATACTGTCGGCGAAGTCCTCGACCAACGCGTACGCGGGGGACGTCGTTGAAGCGGAGATAGACTACGTCATGGTGAACGACATAACTGGTCCGATCGCATTTCGGGAATTCGACACGCTCTCCTGCGAACCGGTGAAGGGGAAGATTGTCCTGGTCCCCGACCACTTCGTCCCGAACAAAGACGTGCCTTCCGCGGAACAGGCCAAGGAGATGCGGTTGTTCGCGAAGAAGCACGACATTGAGAACTACTACGAGGTCGGAAGAGGTGGCATCTGCCATCAAGTGATGATCGACGAAGGATTCGTTGCGCCAGGAAGGTTGATCGTCGGCGCGGACTCCCACACTTGCACATACGGAGCGCTGGGAGCATTCTCGACAGGGATCGGGAGCACCGAGGCCGCTGCATGCTTCGCCGAGGGCAGGCTATGGTTCAAGGTCCCCGAATCGATCAAGATCACCTTGAGCGGGAGACTCCGCAAGTATGTCTCCGGCAAGGACCTCATTCTGAAGATCATCGGGGACATCGGAGTGGACGGAGCGAACTACAAGACGCTGGAGTTCGCTGGTCGGGGCCTCGCGTCCATGACGATCTCGGATCGACTGACAGTATCCAATATGGTCGTCGAGGCGGGAGCTAAGGCCGGCATATTCCCCGCGGACGCCCAGACCGATGAGTTTCTGAAAGACTCGGTCAGGGGAAAGTATCGAAAGGTCTCTGCGGACAAGGGAGCGCGGTATCTGGCGGAGCGTGATTATGATATATCCATGCTTGATTACATGGTAGCGCTCCCTCACTCTCCCGGTAACGTCACGCCGGCAAGCGACGTCCACGCATCGATCGACCAGGCGTTTCTCGGATCATGCACTAACGGGAGGATCGAAGACATGCGCGTCGCCGCATCGATTCTGAAAGGAAAGAGGGTCCATCCATCAGTCAGAATGATTGTCGTGCCTGCGAGCGTGAGGGTCTATCGTCAGGCTCTCAGGGAGGGACTGATACAGGTATTTGTGGATGCTGGTGCGTTCGTCTCCGGTCCGACATGTGCAGCCTGCCTCGGAGGCCACCTGGGGATACTTGCGGAAGGCGAGCGATGCGTGAGCTCCACTAACAGGAACTTCGTCGGAAGGATGGGTCATAAGAATTCGGAAGTGTATCTCGCTGGCTCCGCCGTCGTGGCGGCGAGCGCAGTAACCGGAGAAATCACAGTGCCTGAGGAAGTCGCGTGAGGTGGTCACTTGGATGAGATCAAGGGCAGAGCATGGAAATTCGGAGATCATATCGATACGGACCAGATAATCCCGGCCGAAAGACTGACCAGTGACAATACGGACCGACTCGGCATCTACGCCTTCGGCAAGGTCAGGCCGGATTTCGCCAAGGCGGTCAAGCAAGGAGACATAATTGTCGCGGGGCGCAACTTTGGGTGCGGCTCGAGCAGAGAGCATGCACCTAGGTCTCTGAGACAAGCGGGCGTCGCTTGCGTTGTCGCAGAGAGCTTTGCCAGGATCTTCTTCCGCAACTCGATCAACGTCGGGCTGCTCGTCATCGAGTGCAGGGTCGACGCCGACGAAGGGGATTCGTTGACGATACGACCCGATGAGGGGACGATCCTCAACGAGAGCACTGGCAAGCTATTCAGATTCAAGGAGTATCCTCCCTTCGTAAGAGATCTGATCGAGTCCGGCGGACTCATGGCAAAGATCAGGAAGAAGGGAAGATGTTCAAAGTGACTGTCATGACGGGCGATGGGATCGCCCGGAATCGACGCGTTCATATCTCCCTAATCAGGTGAGCTCTCCTCAAGCATGACTGACCTGATTAGAAATCCACGCGTCTGCTGAGTTCCTTCGGCATGTATAGAGGTCTGAACGGCTTGTCGCCGATCTCCCCTCGGACTTTCGCGATCAATTCGTCAATCGT
>JAJRAH010000101.1 GCA_028679985.1 Methanomassiliicoccales archaeon | reverse complement strand
CGGTAATCACAGAACGCCGGAATCCTTCCAAGTCCCGGCAGTCCTCCTCCCCTTCCCCGAGAAGGGAACCTTCACGGGTGCACGCCACAAATAGGCAAATCTAACGGAGCCAATCAGTTCTCTTGACCCCGGTGGCTCCCCTCAATACTCGAAGGGCTATAAATACGTTGTTCCATCAAGAAACAACTACCGCACGCCTAATCAGCGCGGTGTTTTTCTCTAGAGCGCGATCTCTATTTAAGCATTTCTAGAGCGAAGGTGCCAGAGGCGCGAGCGAATCACTGCGATACTGTTCCGCAGGAACGAGGGTCCAAGCAGAAACGAAGTCGAGTAGCGAAATCTGTTTCCCCCTCCCCTCTAAGTACGATACTCTCACACTACTCCGATCGCTTTCGGTGAGGGACGATGGGGAACAGATACTCCAGTTCCGTGAGCGTCTCGATCTTCCGTATGTCCCCGAGTCTCCTGGCCAGCCTGTTCCTGTCAAGCCATATCTGAGTAATACCGGCGTTCCTCGCCCCAAGGATGTCGATCTCCGGAACGTCACCAACGTAGACGCAGCTCTTCAGCTCAATGCCTGACTTGGACAAGGCCTTTTGGAATATCGCAGGGTCCGGCTTCTCTACACCCGCCTCTTCTGACGTAGTAACGGTATCGATGTATTGAGAAAGACCCGCGTGGTCCAATGAGGCTGAGAGATTCGCCTCGGCGTTCGCTATCACTCCTATCAGACAGTCTAGCTTCTTCAAGGATTCAAGGGCCGGTTTCGCGTCGTAGAACGCGTTCCATATCCTCGGAGATCTCAGTCTCCCGGACAAAGCATCCGCGATTTTCCCGTCAGGATCCTCCACCCTGCAGTTCTTCAGAAGAGCGGACGAATATGTTCTCCAGTATATCTCTCGCTCTCCCTTTGGCTTCACTGTGTAGCCTTTGCTTGGCACCGCGTCATCCGCGACAAGGTACGCGATCTTGGCAACGGCCATGGTGGTTTCGATGCCCTCTTCTTCCAGGAAGTTGACGAGCACTGCTTCTCTGCTCGTGTCGTACCGAATGAGAGTTCCTACCGAACTGAAGTAGAAAGCTTCCTTTTCGGGAGGAGGTCCTACAGTGAACTCGAGATCCAAACCTCATGCCCCCTTCAATACGATCTTCGGGACCTCGGCGGGAACCGACGCGACCTTGACTCCGGCTGCTTCTAGTGAACTGATCTTGCTCTGAGCCGTTCCCCGGCCTCTCGCGATGATCGCTCCCGCGTGTCCCATGCGCTTTCCCGGCGGGGCCATGCGTCCTGCGACATAAGCGAAGACGGGCTTCGACATCCTCTTCCTGATGAACTCGGCGGCTTCCTCCTCCGCTGTCCCTCCTATCTCCCCAATCAGTACGATCGACTCCGTCTCGCGATCCCTCTCGAATAGCCTGAGGGCATCGACGAAGCTGGTGCCGATGACCGGGTCTCCTCCTATGCCTATGACGGTCGACTGACCCAGCCCCGACTCCGTCAGCGCGTTCACGATCTCGTAGGTCAGCGTCCCGCTCCTCGAGACCACGCCGATCTTCCCTTTCGAGAAGATCGAGTTAGGCATTATCCCGACCTTCGCCTTCCCCGGTGATGCCAGACCCGGACAGTTGGGGCCAACGATGCGGGTGCCGCGCAGCTTCGCATATTGTATGAATTCAATGCTGTCCCTGACAGGGATCCTTTCAGTTATTACCGCGACGGTCTTTATTCCGGCGTCAACTGCCTCCAAGACCGCGTCCTTCGCGAACGGTGCGGGAACGAAGACAATTGATGTGTTCGCTTTCGTTATCTTGACAGCCTCCGCCATTGTGTCGAATACGGGGAGACCGAGCACCGTTTCACCGCTCTTGCCTGGAGTCACTCCCCCCACTACCTTCGTCCCGAACTCCATCATCTGGCCCGCATTGAAAGAACCTTGATGGCCGGTAATCCCCTGGACGAGGACCTTCGTGTTCTTGGTGAGGATGGCCGACATTCAGCTGCCTCCGATCTCGCTTGCCCTTCTGCACGCCTCATCCAAGTCCTTCACGGCGATCATTCCGGCGCCTGACAGCATCTCCCGGCCCCGCTGCTCGTTCATCCCCCGGATCCTTGCGACCACAGGGACGGAGATGCCGAGCTTCTCCTTGACGGCGAGTACTCCTGCTGCCACGTTGTCGCACTTCGTCATGCCTCCGAATATGTTCAAGAGGATAACCTTGGGAGAAGCCTCGATCATGAGCTCGAACGCCCGCTCCGCTTTCTTCGGGTCGTCAGTTCCTCCGAGGTCGAGAAAGACTCCTCCCCGGCCTCCATAGAGATCGAGGTTGTCGAGTGTAGCCATCGTGAGACCGGCACCGTTCGCGATGACTCCGATGTTTCCATCCAATTGAACAAATGCGATGCCGCTTTCCTTCGCTTTTCTCTCGAGGGGCGTGAGTTCTTCCTCGAGGTCGACGAGGTCCTTGTGTCGATAGAGTGAATCGTCGTTGATTGTGATCTTCGCGTCGCCGGCCATCAGCCGTCCGTCCTTCGTCAGGACGAGGGGGTTGATCTCGGCGAGCTCGCAGTCATTCTCCCAGAAGAACTTCCAGAGATTCTTCAGGATGTCGCTCAACTCCCGTCCGCCGGGATCCTCCATCCTCAGAAACGAGCGAATCTCACGAATCTGATACGTCTGGACCCCTACGAAGGGGTGGATGTGCCACTTCCATATCTTGTCATCGGGGACCGTTTCGATCTCTATCCCTCCCTCCGAACTTGCCATCAGCAGCGGGATTCGTCCGCTCCTATCTATCGTGATGCTCAGATAGATCT
This sequence comes from Methanomassiliicoccales archaeon, assembly GCA_028679985.1. GTDB lineage: Archaea > Thermoplasmatota > Thermoplasmata > Methanomassiliicoccales > JACIVX01 > JAJRAG01. Next base: position 356 of record JAJRAH010000101.1, on the reverse strand, counting down.
CCCTCACGATGTCCAACTTTCTCTCGACGAGGATCTCTTTCGGAGAGTATCCTGATACTCTGAGCTTCAGAATCTCCGCGGCGGCGGTTCTGGCTTCTTGAAGCGTCGAGACGAATATGACTCCTCCAGCCTTCCTCCTTCCCCCCACGGGTACCTGGGCCTTTAAGACGGATGAGTATGAGATGTCCCGCACCTCTTCAGGAGTCTTAACAACATAACCTTCTGGTATGGGGACGCCATAGGAATCAAGAAGGCGCTTGGCCCTGTGCTCGAGAAGCTTCATCCGACCACCGACCATTGAACTCAATCTGCTTATTTCTAAATTGCTTCTTTGTAATTCTGTCGCTCACGCGGGG
>JAJRAH010000100.1 GCA_028679985.1 Methanomassiliicoccales archaeon | reverse complement strand
TGCAGGAAGAGCCCCGACGGAGAGGGCTCGGAGACGTGGGACCGGTGGGAAATGAGGATACACAAACGCCTCATAGACCTTGACGCGGACGAGAGGGCTCTTAGGCAGCTGATGCGTATCCAGGTGCCGGACGGGGTCAACATCGAGATCGTCCTGCGCTCCTGAATGTCTTCTTCTCAAAAACCCTTCTGCTTCTGCCAGCGATTCTCGGACGCTAGCGCAACTATTTTCTACACCCTCTTCATACTGAAACCCGCATGGCCGACGTGATTCTCGGCGACGTCTCGATCGAGCAGGTACTAATCGTCGTCTTCGTCCTGCTCCTCACGGTCATTCTGGCGAAGGCAGCGAGCGCGCTGATCCGGAGATACCTCGACGATAGGATCTCCAAGTACGCCTCCAAGGGCATCGCGAGAATCGTGCAGTATGCCATCCTCGCCGTCGGCTTCTACATCGGCTTCTACGTGATCTTCCAGGTGAGCATCTCCGCTCTTCTTGCCTCGCTGGGAATAGTCGGTCTGGCGGTCGCATTCGCCTCTCAAGCCGTGATACAGAACGCAATCTCCGGCATACTGATATCGATCACGAGGCCGATCCGGCTCGAGGACTGGGTCGAGCTGGGCGGCTTGCCGGATACCGGCATCGGGCGGGTAAAGGACATCACCTTGCTGACGACTGTCCTGAGGGACACGAACGGCAGGGTTTCCTACGTTCCGAACTCGATGATACTGACGTCGAAGGTGATCAATTACACACGATCCGGATTCGTCGCCTTGAGCGTCGATCTGTCGATCCAGTCGACATCGGACTTCCAGAAACTGAAGGAAATCGTTCTCAGAGTCGCCGACGAGGACCCTCTCATCGTGCCGAAAGTCGATGGCGACGAAAGGTCCGCAATCGCGAAGCTTCTCGAGGTCCCTGCCTTCAAATCGATGTTTGAGCACAGGCATGACATGAGCGCTCTGGATCCTCAGGTGGTTATCTCGGACATTTCGGAGTCGAGAGTCGACGTCAAGGTGAAGTTCTGGATCAGAGAGATCAACAGGAAGGAGGAGATAATATCCGGCTTCCTGAAAGAGCTGGGGTCCAGATTGGATAGGGAAGGAGTCAAACTGCTGGCTTGAAGTGTTCCTCATATTGAGTGAGCAGGCTCGCACTTCGACAGGTTATTTTAGTGAATTCGTCATTTCCCATTGGTCAAGGTGGAATCATGAGGAGCGACACCGTCAAGATGGGAGTCGAGAAAGCGCCCAGCAGGGGCTTGCTCAGGGCGGCCGGATTGGAGGAGGAGGATTTCTCGAGGCCTTTCGTAGGCATCGCGAACTCCTGGAACGAGGTCATTCCAGGTCACATTCACCTGAACAAGCTAGTGGAGGAGGTGAAGAGGGGCATAGTCGAGGCGGGCGGCGTGCCGTTCACCTTCGGCGTGCCGGGCGTGTGCGACGGGATAGCGATGGGGCATGCTGGCATGAGGTACGCGCTCCCTTCGAGGGAGACGATATCGGACTGTGTCGAGCTGATGGTGCAGGCTCATTGCTTCGACGGCTTGGTCGGTGTCAGCAACTGCGATAAGATAACTCCGGGAATGATCATGGCGATCGGAAGACTGGACGTTCCTGCGATGATGCTGACGGGCGGGCCTATGATGGAGGGCGACATCGAGGGCAGGAAGCTCGATACGCAGAGCGTCTTTGAGGTTCTGGGAGAGTACGCCGCCGGAAAGGTCGATGAGAAAGCGGTGTGGGAAGTCGAGAGGTGTGCTTGCCCGGGAGAGGGATCGTGTGCCGGGTTGTTCACCGCCAACACGATGGCCTGCCTCACCGAGGCGATGGGACTGAGCCTGACCGGATGCGGAGCTTCGCTGGCGATAAGCAGGGAGAAGAGGCAGATTGCCAGGGCGACGGGTCGGAGGATCGTCTCATTGATCAAGAAGGACGTGAGGCCGCGATCGATAGTGACGAGGAAATCGCTGGTCAACGCGGTGATGGTGGACATGGCGATCGGCGGGTCTACGAACACGGCGCTTCACATTCCTGCAATTGCGTCGGAGTTCGGGCACGAGGTCGATCTCAAGGTGTTCGACGAGGTCTCAAGGAAGGTGCCGCACATAACGAGCCTGAGGCCGAGTGGGCCTTACTACATGAGCGATTTCTCTAAGGCCGGGGGCGTTCCGGTGGTGTTGAAGCGGTTGAAGGCCTTGCTCTCGGATGAGATGACGGTCAGCGGCAAGACAATCTATGAAATCGCCAGTGAGGCCAGGATCACGGATCCGGAGGTAATCAGACCCGTTGCCAAGCCGTTCCACAAGGAGGGCGGCATCGCCGTTCTGTACGGCAATCTGGCGCCAAAGGGCGCGGTTGTGAAGCAGACGGCTGTCAGCGAGAAGATGATGAAGTTCACGGGCGTGGCCAAGGTCTTCGATTCGGAGGAAGCGGCGATAGCCGCGATAACCGGACGGAAGATCAGGGCGGGAAATGTCGTCGTCATAAGGAACGAGGGGCCGAAGGGAGGACCCGGCATGCCGGAGATGCTTACTCCTACAAGCCTGATCGTCGGCATGGGATTGTCGGATTCGGTAGCATTGGTGACTGATGGACGGTTTTCCGGAGCTACGAGGGGACCGTGCATCGGTCATGTGACTCCCGAGGCATTCGACAAGGGCCCGATAGCGGCCGTGAAAGACGGGGACAAGATACGCATAGACATACCTGAAAGGAAGTTGGAGGTACTGCTGTCGGATGCGGAGCTGAGCACTCGGCTCAAGAAGGCGAAGCCTGTCGATAGGAAGCCGAAAGGGATCCTGCTGAAATACCGTGAGCTGGTCACTCACGCATCCGAAGGAGCTGTTTGCAGGTAGGTCCGACGCTCGAAACCTATTTATCCGAGCCAGCGTTACGAGCATTCAACGGGCCGATAGATCAGACCGGAAGATCGCCTGCTTTGCAAGCAGGAGGCCACGGGTTCAAATCCCGTTCGGTCCACCATTATATATGTCGATAATAGTGACACTTCTGGCGGTTCTGACTGCAGATAGGGGCAGAATGCTGATGATGG
>JAJRAH010000099.1 GCA_028679985.1 Methanomassiliicoccales archaeon | reverse complement strand
TGAAACCCGCGACGACAAGCATGTCGCTCGTTGCCGAGGCGAGATTGTCATATACCATCGAATCCCGAAGCGCATTTCCTACGTAGGTCAGAGGAAGGGCGCTCGCTATCGATCCGAGCCACTCAGGAAACATCGAGAGCGGGAAGAAGATTCCCGATAGGAACATCATCGGGTAGGTGATGGCGTTCGCCGCCGCGGAGGCGGCCTCCTCCTCCTTGATGAACCGGGCGATTATCATCCCCATCGACGAGAACATCGCGCTCGACAGGATGATCGTTATGATAGCGACTGGGTTCAAGGTCATCTTCGTATCGAACGCGAGCATCCCTATGATCATGATTATCGCGACGGACAGGAAGACGACGAAAAGCTGCCACAGTATCTGAGCCAGGAGCCATTCCATCCTCGTTATCGGCGTGGTCGTGAGCTTCTTGAAAATCCCGTTGTTGCGGTATCTCGTCATCACCGAGACCATCCAAAAGATTGTGGTGGTCATCGTAGTCATCCCGATGACACCGGGTATGAAGAAGTCGATGAAGCTGAATCCTGAAGAAGTGATGTCCGCCCGTCCCATCGTGATGATGTTGCCTCCATTCGATAGTGCCAGGTTCGCTTGATTGGCCACCGCTGCCACGATGCTGAAGACGACGTTCGACGATGACTGGGTGGGATCGAGTCGCATGACGAGCTGCGTCGTATTGTTGGACGCTCCGGGAATGAAAGCCATCTGGAAGTTCGCCGGCACGATGAGGACCGTTTCGAGCGACTGGTTCTTGATGTACTGGTCAAGGTTCGCTTCATTGTCGATGTACTTGAGGTTGACAGATCCGGTTTGATTCACGGCCTCGAGGAACTGATGCGATGCCGGAGAATCGGACAGATCTTGGACGTAGAGGTCGTACGTACCGCCGCCGCCAGCACTGAATATCGCTCCGAAGAGCAGTATCAACAGGAGGGGAAATGCTATGGTCCAGAACATCGTGCTCTTGTTGCGATAGAAGCCTTTCGCTTCCCCCTTCAAAGCGACAATTATGCGGTTCGCCATCTATTTCGCCCCCTTCTTCCTCTTCTTCCTTTTCTTCCCGGTCGGTTCGACCTCTTCGCTCATCAGCTTCTTTCCGGTGAGACTGAGGAAGACATCTTCTAGCGTCGGTCGAGTGACCTGTATCTGCTCGTAGTTGCCGCCGGAACGGTCGAGAGTGTAGATGATCTCCGGCAACGAGTTCTTCGATTCAAGCCTGATCACAATCTCGCCGTTGTTCTTCTCAGCCGAGGGCCACTGGCCCCGAAGGGCGGTGAGGCATCTCTCATCGCAGTTGGAGATGATGCACCTGCTTCCGGTTCCGTGCTTCTCCACTATCTCCCTCGGAGTCCCGAATGCGATGAATCTTCCGTGGTCGATGATGCCCACACGATCCGATAGGACTTCGGCTTCCTCCATGTAGTGAGTCGTGAGAATCACGGTCTTGCCCTTCTCCCTCAGGGACTGAATTACGCCCCAAACGTCCCTCCTCGCTTTGGGGTCGAGACCTGTGGTAGGCTCATCCAGGAATACGATATCAGGATCGTTCACCATCGAGATGGCGACACCGACTCTCTGCTTCAGTCCTCCCGAGAGGTTCTTGAAGTACTCGTCCCTCTTCTCTCTCAGGTCGACCGCGTCGATCAGCTCATCGGGATCGAGGCTTCGATCGTACATGCCTCCAAAGAACTCGATATTCTCCTTAACCGTGAGAAGGTCGAACGCGTTGAAGTCCTGAGGGAGAACGCCGATCCTCCTTTTTATTTTGTTTGCTTCCTTGTTGACATCCATGCCAAGAACTCTGACCTCTCCTGAGGTAAGCTGCCGAAGACATTCAAGGATTTCGACGGTCGTAGTCTTCCCCGCACCGTTGGGTCCCAGCAATGAAAATACCTCTCCTGCCACTACGTCAAAACTGATGCTGTCTACTGCCTTGAGTTCGCCATACGTCTTGAGCAGATTGCGGACCTCGATTACTGTTTGAGAGATGTTCCCACTCTCCTCTTCAATCGTTCAACTGCCAATCCGATGTTGAAAGGTATATAATATTCATTCTATGGAAGATGCTGCGACAGACGCTCTTCTGTTTTCGTCACGAAATGACAGTAATTCGCAGTTCAATCGAGATGCTTATTAAAGCATATCTCCCTAAGCCTCCTTCAGATCGTGTTTCAAATCCGATTTTCGCAACCATTTTAAGCACGAAGTGCCTACTATCATCTGGGGGTGTTATTTGACATCCAAGATTCTAAGAGTAGACATGAATGAACTCAAGGTCAGCTGCGAGGAAGTCCCGGAGAGGTGGAGGAACCTCGGGGGCCGAGCGCTGACCTCGACGATCGTGGCAGAGGAAGTGCCACCGACGTGCCATCCGTTGGGACCTCGGAACAAGTTGGTCTTCGCTTCCGGCATAGTCACGGGAACGAGTGCGCCAACTTCGGGTCGGATTTCGGTTGGTGGTAAGTCTCCTCTCACAGGCGGAATAAAGGAAGCGAATGCGGGAACGAGCTTCGCGCAGAAGCTGGCTAGAGCGGGAATAAAGGCGATAATCGTTCAGGGAATGAGCAAGGACAAGTACTATCTGCTCAATATAGCCAAGGGGAAGAGAGATCTCATCGAGGCAACGCCTTGGTGCGGAAGGGGTCTGTACGAAGCCTTCGCACAGCTGCGAGAGAAGTTCGGGAAGGACGTGGCTATTTGCGCCACCGGCATAGCAGGTGAGCTGAGTGGAGCTGCAGCCGGCGTAGCCTTCAACGACATCGAAGGCCTCTCGAGCAGATATGCTGGACGTGGAGGACTGGGCGCGGTGATGGCCACTCGGGGTCTGAAGTTCATCGTCGTCGACGACGAGGGAGGCCCCGGAGTGGAGATCAAGGACAAAGAGCTCTTCAAGAAAGGGACGAAGAAACTTACCGACGCACTGACGACGCACGGCGTGACGAAACCAGGCGGAACTTTGAACACATATGGAACCGACGCCCTGATAAACGTCATAAATGAGGCGGGAGCACTTCCGCACAGGAACTTCTCCTCTGGATATGATGAACTAGCGCCGCTCGTTGGCGGTGAAAAGAAGGCCGAGACGATCAAGAAGAGGGGCGGCGAAAGGCCTCACATGTGCAGCCCCGGCTGCATCATCCAATGCTCGGAGGTCTGGGTCAAGGAGGGAGGAAAGGACCCCGTCGGAGTCCTCGAGTACGAATCCGTTTGGGCACTCGGTCCGAACTGCGGAATATACAACCTGGACGATGTCGGAGAGCTTAACCGGGCCTGCAATGACCTGGGTGTCGACACGATAGAGATGGGCGACACGATCGCGGTCGCGATGGAGGGCGGATTGGCGAAGTTCGGCGACGGAAAGAAAGCATTGGAGCTCATGGAGGAGATACGGAAGGGAACACCGCTCGGTCGGATACTTGCCAATGGCACGGAGTTCACCGGTAAGGCCCTCGGCGTGACCAGGATCCCGACGGTCAAGGGGCAGGGAATCCCTGCATACGACCCGAGACCGATCAAGGGTATCGGCGTCACATACGCCACGACTCCGATGGGTGCGGACCACACTGCTGGATACGCCATAGCTCCGGAGATACTCGGAGTGGGTGGCAAGGTCGACCCGCTTGACACGAAGAAAGCCGACCTATCGAGGGGACTGCAGCAGGCGACGGCCTTCATCGACACTTCTGGCTACTGTCTGTTCATTGCCTTTGCGGTGATGGACATACCAGAGGGTCTTGAGGGAGCGGTTGAGTCCTGCAACGCCGTACTGGGAACGAAGTGGACCGTTAACGACGCCGTGGCTTTGGGGGCGAAGGTCCTCGACATAGAGAGGAACTTCAACAAGGCTGCGGGGCTCACAAGGGCGCACGACAGGATACCCGAGTTCATGAAGCTCGAGCCTCTTCCGCCGAAGAACGTCGTCTACGACGTCACCGACGCGGAGCTAGACAAAGTCTATCCGAACTAGTCGCGAAAGTTCATTCGAAACCCTTTTCTATTCTATTTATCTATTTTTTTGCGGAAGGTGCGTGATGAAGGTCCGAGTCAAGATGTTTGCGAATCTGCAGGAAATCTCCGGGACGAGCGAGGTGTTTCTCGACGCTGAGACGGTGCTCTCGGCCCTCGATCAGCTGGTCAGGATGTTCGAAGGGTTGAAACCTGAGATCTTCGAGGACTACGAGCGAAAGCAGCTGATGGCCAGGATCAAGATAATGGTCAACGGCACGAGCATCGACTATATTGACGGACTCAAGACCGTCCTGCGCGAGGGGGATAGAGTCGCTGTCTTTCCGATCCTAGCCGGTGGCTGAGGGGATATTCTTGACCGTTGAGGTAAGACTCTTTGGCATCCTGACAAAGAAGGCGCCCCGCCTTGACCGGACTGGAATGGTCGGAATCATGAACATCGATAAGGAAAAAGTCAGGGACGTTTCGGACATATTGGGGATGCTCGATCTCAGGAAGGAGAATACAGGGCATATCTTCCTGAACAGTGAGTACTGTATCCCATCGAGTCTAGTCTCTGATGGAGACACGGTGGCGATATTCCCGTCGAACATGGCTATCAAATGGCTGCAGTAGGGCGAATCGAAAAGAGGAAGGTAGTAATAATGAAAGATGGGATGTCTGAGCGGAGATTCCTTGGAATCGTATTCCTAGGGAGACGGAGACGCAGTGTCTCCGAGATTGGCAGGAGAATCTTACGGTGATCGCATGGTCGTGAAGGTCAAGCTGTTCGGGGTTCTGAAAGACAGAGCACAGGCAACCGACATAACGGGACTGATAGGCGTCATGGAAATGGATGGAGGCAAGGTGCGGAGCATTTCGGACATATTGAAGACGCTCGACTTGAGGGAAGAAGAAGTCAGCCACTTGTTCGTGAACAACGACTATTCAGGTCCAAAGAGACCCGTCTCGGACGGGGATACGGTGGCGATATTTCCAAGGAACATGGCACTCTTGTACAAATGGTATTTCACGAAGAAGCAGTAAGCCGGTTGTGTTGGAAGATACCGAGGAGCGAGTGTCCGTCATTCATGTGCGCCCTCGTCATGAGATGAGGGAACATTCTCCCAGAAACCTTTTTTCCCTCCTTACTCATTCGTTATCGCTCGGAGTAGTGGATTGCGGACATCATGTCAGGCGGAGATGCATTATTCTGACATCCACAGCGGAGACTGGACTAAGATCAAGGGAGGGGTGTCTCGGTTGAAAGGCGGTAGATTCTCGTCCAGGGAGCTCGAACGGTACTCGAGACAGACGATGATCGAAGGGTTGGGAGAAGCGGGACAGAGAAAGCTCTCCGAAGCGACGGTCGGGGTGATGGGGGTCGGAGGTCTGGGATCCCCCGCCACGATTTATCTCGCCGCTGCGGGCGTGGGCAGGATAATCCTCGTGGATTATCAATCGCCCAATATGTCCAACCTCAACCGCCAGGTGCTCCACTGGGAACGAGATGTCGAGGAGGAGAGATCGAAGGTCGAGTCCGCCGCCTGGAAGGCGAGAGAGTTCAATTCGGACATAGAGGTTGTGACGAAGAAAACGAAGGTCACGGAGCGAAACATCGAGAAGGTCTTCGCAGGAGTGGACGTAATCCTCGATTGCCTCGATGATTTCTCTCCCCGGTACTTGCTGAACGATTTCTGCGTTCGGAAAGGCGTGCCGTTCGTGCATGCAGCCGTCGAGGGCTTCAGCGGTCAGATAACGACGATCGTTCCAGGGAAGACTCCGTGTCTGAAGTGTCTGTTCCCCGTCAAGCCGCCGAAGAAGGCGGTCTTCCCGATAGTCGGTGTCACGGCCGGAGTGTTCGGAGCGCTTGAGGCGGCCGAGGCGTTCAAGCTGATATCAGGGATTGGAGAACCCCTCATGTCCAAACTCATGGTAGGGGACCTGCTCTACGATCACTGGGAAATAATAGAGATATGCAGGGTTGATACCTGCATGGTTTGCGGTCACGG
>JAJRAH010000098.1 GCA_028679985.1 Methanomassiliicoccales archaeon | reverse complement strand
CTGAGAAGGCCGCTTTCGTCGACCTCTCAGCGAGCTACGTAGACAAGAAAGACGGGACCGAAGTCAGATATGATGTGAAGAGATTGGACAGAGGCCTCGGGGCGAGTCTCGGGGCAGGCACTCTATCCGGGCTCTTGGGGGTCGGAGGAGGGGTAGTGCAGGTCCCCGTGATGAACATCTGGATGGGCGCACCTATGAAGGCTGCGGCGGCCACAAGCAACTTCATGATGGGCATAACGGCATTGGCGGGTGCAGTCATCTACTACGGCCACGGACTGATGTCGCCTATCGTCACGGGTCTTGTCGCAGTAGGGATCTTCCTTGGGGCGATGGTGGGCTCGCGCATCGCGCACATCGTTGCAGGCATCTCGCTGAAACGATTCTTCGCGGTCGTGATGATCGCAATAGCCGTCCTGATGTTCCTGAAAGGGATGGGGGTGCTGGCGGTTGTGTGAGGTGATCTGATGGAGAAGTCGCAGCTGAACAAAGCGGTAAGGTTCGTCCTGGTAGTAGGCATGGTGCTGAGCGTGTCTGTGATGGCGGTAGGACTCGTCTGGTACGCTGTCTCTCCAGGCGCATATCAGGATGTGATCCTCTCGCCGACAGATATTCCCGGGGAAATCCTCAGAGGCAATCCGATTGCGGTCCTTGACCTAGGAATACTGTTCCTCATAGCGACCCCGCTGACGAGGGTCTTGACGGCACTCGCCCTCTATCTCGTGAACAAGGAGATGAGGATGGCCGGTGTATCGGTGATCATACTGGTTGTCATCGGAATCGCAGTGATTCTTGGAGCGTCGTGAGATCCGACGCTCGACAAATGTGGGCCCTCCAGTTAGTATTTTGACGAACGGAAAAGCTATTGAACGGGGCGGGCATACCTGAGACAACTTCTAAGCAGAGAGGTCAGGGATGGGCCGTAGAGGGATGGGATACTATGGGAAAGGGCGACGAGAGATGGTACTACACCTTCCTTCCGTACAACATATCTGGAGGAAGCACTTCCCCGTTGATCCCATTGTTTGTAACGGAAGGTCTCAAAGGGACCATCGCTGAAGTTGGCATAGTCAGCGCACTTTCGTCCGTCGCGTCTGTCCCCGCGAACATACTCTGGGGGAATCTCTCCGACACTACTGGTAAGCGACGAGAGTACGTTCTGATAGGATTCGTCGGAATGGCCCTGGCCTTGATCCTGATGGGCCTTTCCATGACCATCAACGAATACTACCTTGCGAACATCCTGCTAGGGTTGCTAGCAAGCGCCGCGGCCCCCGTCGGAACGGTGCTCGTTCTTGAGAGTTATGAGAAGCACGAATGGGCGAAGCGACTAGGGGACTTCAGCAAGGTCGGAGGCATCGGATGGGTACTGGGACTCGTCCTCGGGACCGTGTGGCTGCAGGCCCTCGCCCCGAACGATGGGGCGCTCACGATGAGAGCACTGTTCATCCTCGCTGGCGTCCTATCCCTCGTCTCGCTCTTCCTCGGTCTGAAGTGGATACCTGAGCCGAAAAGACGAGTGGAGAGGGACCTACTCGACAAGCATGTACTGAGCGTCCCCGTGAACATAGTGGAGCGTGCGAGATATCTTCCCCAGCGCATGGTCGGATTGCTACGAATCAGCTCGAAGAATCTCCGGACATGCAACTTCCCGGACAATCTCCGCAAGTACTACATCGTCGTCTTTCTCATCTTCACGGGTTTTCTTACGTTCTATGTCGGGCTTCCCATCTTCCTGAGCGATTACGTAGGACTCTCAAGTTCCACCGTCTTCATCGTCTACTTGGCAAGCTCCCTGACCTCGGCATTGGTCTACGGACCGGCCGGAAAGTGGGTCTCGAAGAGGGGCGGGAAGAAGATGCAGATGATGTCGATCGCAATCAGGATAGTGACCATTCCCACCTTCTTCATCGTCACCATGTTCCCCACGTCCGCAATCATGCTCGCTGTCGTCTTCTGCGCACTGCACGCGGTAATGGGGTTCTGCTGGGCGAACATCGCAGTAGCTGGCAACGCCCTAGTGTCAAACATGTCCTACAAGGACTTCCGAACCCAGGCCCTTGGCATGTACAGCGCGATACAGGGCATCGCCAGCATCGCGGGATGCCTGATCGGCGGCTTCGTGGCGAACTACCTCGGGTACCTGGAGACATTCCTTCTCGCGATCGCCTTCGTGATAGTCGGTCTAGTCATTCTAGCTTTCGTCAATGCGGAGAAAGAGCCGGATGAGTGCGTTTCACCGCACGCGGTCCACACGTGATCTCAGGCGGATCTGAGACTGCCGGCGATCCGTCTTCCGAAGGAGACGGCCTTTGCCTCCTCGCCTTCTACCAACGGGCCTTGTCCCCCGGTCACTACGTATCTCTCGACTGGAGCGATGATCTTGACACCCTCCGCCTCCATCATCTCCTGGATCTTCTCAGAAGCGCCACCAAACGTTTTGGCGTATCTGGTGTCGAACGCGGCCCCTTTCACGTCCTTTCGCCCGGTTTGGAAGGCGATATTCAGTGCCTTCTTCACTTCGCGGGTGGGTCCGCCGAAATGGGTAGGGCTTCCGACTATCCATGTACCGGCTTGCTTGAAATCCTCCGGACCTGTCGCGTCGGCCTTCTTGCACTCTACGTCGGTGAGTCCGACTTCCTTCATTCCGGAACAAACCGCTTGAGCGATCTTCTCAGTATTGCCGTAGGACGAATCGTATACGACTAGTACCCTCATCTCAGCACCGTTCCTAAAGCATCTCAGTCGGTGCTTATCTCACTTCCGACAAAACAGTTGAGGATGAGTGGTGCAGGGAGGAGGATTCGAACCCCCGAACGCCTACGCGACGAGACCCTGAATCTCGCACCTTTGGCCAGGCTTGGTTATCCCTGCATTGGCTGCAGATGTTTGCAGCGGGGTAGGAACAATGCTTCACGATACTAATAACTTACCGAGGAATGTGGCATGAGAGATCTGTATCGAAACACCGACCAATAGACTGCGAACGACTGAACTCTGAAAAGGGATAAATACAGCTCGCGCACTTCCAAATCAGGTATTCAGTTGTCAACCAGGACCTACGCGGAGAAAAGGGATTTTGGCAAGACTCCGGAACCGGAAGCCCAGGAAACAAATCAGAATCCTTGGGAGAGTGTTTTCGTCGTTCAGGAACACCACGCATCCCATCTGCACTACGACTTCCGTCTCTCTATTGACGGCGTGCTGAAAAGCTGGGCTGTCCCGAAGGGTGTCCCGACCGAGCCGAAAGTCAGGAGACTCGCTGTCGAAACCGAGGATCATCCTCTCGCATACGCCGATTTCGAGGGCGACATCCCAGAGGGCGAGTACGGGGCCGGAAAGGTCATCATCTGGGACAAAGGATCGTTCGAACTTCTTGAGAGAACGGAGAAGAAGATAGTGGTCGCCCTCCATGGAACAAAGATGAAGGGTGACTTCGCGCTCGTGAGATTCGCCGGAAAGGAAAAGGACAACAGGAACTGGTTGATCATGAAGGTCTCATAACACTGTCTAGTCTCATTGATTCAATAATGAAAGGTTGAAAAATATTAAGGGAAAGAATTTCTTCGAAGAGGGCTTACTTTCCCTTCTTCATTATCTTCATCCAGCCGCCGCTCTCGAAGACTCCTAGGTTCCTCTTCTTCAGAGTAGCTTCAAAGTCATCCCAGCCGATGATCTCGAGGCGGGCATTGCTTCCCTTTGTGAACTGGACACCGTTTGTTCCCTTGACACGTCCGGGCTTCAAGCCCTTCTTCTTAGCAATATCCTTTGCTTTGTCCAGACTAATTTGCT
>JAJRAH010000097.1 GCA_028679985.1 Methanomassiliicoccales archaeon | reverse complement strand
GATATACAAGTGCGAACCTAGTAAGCTCAAAACCATTAAAGTGCGCGTGAGCCCTCAATGGGACGTAAGAGGAATGTGGGATGGGCGTCGACTTCTCGAGACACTTCTCCGAACGAGCAAAGGAGCTGAGAGCTTCAGAGGTTAGGGAGCTTCTGAAACTCCTTGAGGTCCCGGACATGATCTCCTTCGCAGGCGGGTTCCCGAATCCGGAGACGTTCCCTGCGGAGATCATCAGGGAGATCGCGAACGATGTCTTGAAGAGTGATGGCGCCAAAGCCCTTCAGTATGGCATCACCGAGGGATGTCCTCAACTGAGGGAGTCCGTCGCCGAGCGGATGAAGAAGAAGGGTATGGATATCGCCAAAGACAACGTGCTCATAGTCAGCGGCTCGCAGCAAGTAATAGATCTGACAGGAAAAGTTTTCATCGACCCGAAGGACTCCGTCGTGATATCCGCACCCACGTATCTCACTGCCCTCACCGGCTGGGCGGTGTATCAGGCGTCTTTCGAGTCAATTCCGATCGACCAGAACAACATGCGCATGGACATCTTCGAAGAGAGGATGAAGAAGCTGGCGAAGCGGGCCAACCCACCGGAGATCGTTTACGCCTTGCCGAATTTCCAGAATCCTGCGGGCGTGACAATGCCCGAGAAGAACCGACGGAAGCTCGTGGATATGGCGTCTGATTATGATTTCTTGATCATCGAAGACGATCCATACGGCGAGCTAAGGTACAAGGGAGAGGACATCGCACCGATCAAAAGCTTCGACGACGAAGGGAGGGTGATCTACATGAGCACCTTCTCGAAGATACTCTCACCAGGGCTTCGAGTCGGCTGGGTCGTGGCACACGAGGACATCCTGAGGAAACTCGTGATTGCGAAGCAATCTGCCGACGTCTGCACGAACGTCCTTGGACAAAGGATCGCCCATGAGTACATCGTGCGCGGGCATATCGACCCTCAAATCGAGAAGATCAAGAAGATCTACAGCAGGAAGATGGATCTCATGCTTAGCGGCATGAACGAGTTCATGCCTGACGGAATTGAGTGGACGAAACCCGATGGAGGCATGTTCCTCTGGGTCGATCTCCCTGATTGGATGGATTCGGGCGAGCTTCTGAAGAAGGCGCTGAAGAAGAGGGTGGCGTTCGTCACCGGTAAGGCGTTCTTCGCTGATCCGAAAGACGGGATCACCAGCATGCGGCTGAACTTCACGCATCCGTCCGACTCGATGATAACCGAGGGGCTCAGAAGACTAGGATCTGTGGTCAACCAGGAGATAGTATCCAAGTGGGACAGGTCGACTGAATCAGTCGAACGCAAGATCGAGGACGCCGTGAAAGGGAATCTGATAGGCAAGTCCTAGAAGACGTCGGCTCCGGCATGAACGACTATTCCCTTGTCCGTGATCGAATAAGGCTTCACCCTTCGCGAGTGAGCGGTTCTTCTCATCTTGAGGATCCTGATCGTGAGTTGGACCTCGCCGCCCTCCTTGTTCTCCTCAGACTGCAGCAAGAGCACGCCATCAGCCGTGTACTCCGCAAGACCATCGCGAGAGGATCTCGGGTTGTCATCCTTCACCTCGGCAGTCAGAAGTGTGGTCGCACCGGTGCTCCTTAGCAACTGGCAGAGATTGAACAGGTTCGATCTGCGCTCATTGTCGTCCGAGAACATCATGTTGAGGAGGGAGACCGAATCCAAGACAACCCTCTTCGCACCAAAGGATTTGACGAACTTCGGCAGCTCGCTCTTGATCCTGGTTATCGTGGTTTTCGCATCAGAAGGCTCGAGTTTGAACAAACCTAGCTGCTTCTTCTCGATTGCCTCCGAGAGGTTCCAGCCGAACGCCGCGGCGTTCTTCGTAATCGAGTCCTTATCCTCTTCAAGAGAGATGAAGATGCATGGATCGCCCGCCTTCAGACCTTCAATCAGGAACTGGAGGCCGACCGTCGTTTTGCCAGTGCCAAAAGACCCCATCACGAGCACGATATGATTCTCGGGAAGACCTCCCTGAAGCATTTCATCCAGGCCATCAATCCCCGTCCTTACTCTTCCCACAGCCATGCTATCACCCAACTCTCTCGGTGTTGATCACCACAAACCCGCTCTGAGATGTGATCAACGTCGCGAACCTTGCTATCCTCTCCTGGTCGAGGTGAGGGAGAACGCTCATGAACTTCTCCACGTAGAGGTACCGCTGACGCTTCGATGTATGGTGGAACTTCGCCCATTCGAACTTGAGTACGCCGTCCACACTGTCGATGATCATCTGCTGCCTCTTCCTATCAAGTATCTCGTCCGTTAGGACCAAGTAGAACACGGAACCCCATTTCTTCGACATCCTCTGGATTCCCTTCAAAAGCGCCACTAGATCCTGGAAATCGACGGAGTCAGATACGACCAGGTCGGTGAGAGAGTCGAGTATGACCATGCTCTTCGGAGCGTTCGTGTCCAGGAAATCGACTAGAGATTCCAGCAGACCGTCCTGTTTCTTGTCCGCGAACAGGCCGGACTGGTCCGACCCCACCCAGCTTGTCGGGACGACCGTGTGCATGAAATAATCCTTCGAGAAATCCTTGAAAATGAGGCTCGTGTTCAGGGAATCGTAGAAGTCCCTATTGAAGGACATCTTGACCTCTCTCAGGACATCATCCCGGGACCGCGAGAAGGTCACGTAGCACATCTTCTCCGGCAGAATTCCTCCCTTGCCAGCGTCGCCCAGCATGAAGTTTCTCGTATCGGGGAACTCCTTCACGATACCGATCTTGGCTGCAGAAGTAAGTGCGAACTCGAGCCCCCCACCTCCGACGTCTCCGAGCAGGAGCACAACTGAGCCGAGTGGCATGCCACCTTGGATGATAGAATCGAAGTCAGCGACTCCAGTAGGTACTCTGAGCACATCCCCTTCTGACATGAGACCGACGCGATAGATGCGGTTTTATGATAATGAAACTTTTGGAGGAG
>JAJRAH010000096.1 GCA_028679985.1 Methanomassiliicoccales archaeon | reverse complement strand
GGGGAACTAGTATGGGCTTCCATTTTGTCTGCAGGTACTGCGGACATAAAGAGGCTAGGTACAGGGACGGAGGTTTCGAGTGCACAAGATGCGGGCGAAGATCCTAGGCGTTCTCGATGATCTTCGTCAAACGCTCTCTTGACAACTCTGCGTCCATCAAGCTCCTAGCTTCGATGACAAGCCTGCCTTTGTATGCTCGGAGGTCAGCCATGACCTTCTTGAAATCCACGCTGCCATCGCCAACTGGCAAATGCTCGTCACTCTTTCCTCGATTATCGTGAATATGGACATTCGTGAACTTGTCAGCGTGAGCGAGGAAATCGTTGACCGTCCCTGCGGTGTGAGCGTGTCCGACGTCGAAGCATATGCCTAGATCCGTTCCCTCGAGCATGGAGAAGAGATCGGCCGGCGTCTTCCCCATTGTGATCGGCATATCTGGCATGTTCTCGAGTGCTACCTTCACGCCCGCGTCCTTCGAGACCCTATCGATTTCCGACAGCGACTCGCGGACTGCCTTGTAGACGGCCTCGCTGTCGAGCACGCCTATCGGAGTCCAAAAACCAGGGTGAATCGTGTAGACCTCGAATCCCATGCGGCCCGCGGAGTACAAACCGTCCGTTATCTCCTTTGTCGCAGCCTCTCTGAGCCGCGGATTGAGGCTTCCGATGTTCACATCGCTCAGTGGCCCATGGGCCGAGAACTTCACGTCGTAGGATGACGAGACTTCCAGGAGTCTTTCCTCGATCTCCGGGAGGAAATGCAGACCCTCGCCGATGATCTCCCAGGCCTTGAACTTCTGGCTCACGAAGCCGAGCGCCATCTCGAAATCCAGCATTGAGAAAACCGGTGAAGAAACAGCTATCATACCTATTCCCCGTCGACAGTCCTAGGAGCAATCTCGTCGATAAGCTGCTCCAGACTCTCGTCCTCGATCACAATCTCTATGCCTCCGAGAGGTGGCACATCTTCGACGAAGCTAACCTTCCCGATGTATGCCACTTGCTTGTTTACGGCGAAGCTCGTCCGATTCCCGACGATGCCTCTGAGCATTACGCTTCTTGCAGTGTCCCGGATTCTCAGGTTTCTCAGGATCTCCTTGAACCTGTCCGCTGAGGAAGCGCGACCGACGTAGCCTCCTTCGTACTCGTCCAAGGAGCACTCGGGGAACAGCTTAAGCAGCGCTTCTTGCACCTTCTTCGGATCTTCGGTGGGATAGCACCTCACGCGCAGCGTGATCGAGGGCATGCCTCCCGGATACCGGAAAAAGTATTTAAATGGGACTCCTGAATCTTGGGAGACGATGAGGGACAGAGTTTTGGAGAGATTGGCGAGAGAGGGCATCCTCCTCGAGCCGGACGCGGCCGAGTTAGTATTGACCAAGGAAGACCCTCTGGCCTTCGTCCACACTGCCCTGTCATCCCTGGAGCAGCAACCACTGATAATAACCCTGAGCGATCTTGTCAGCCGATCGAGCGCGATCGAGACCTCCATAACTCCTTCCGTACCTCAGAGCGTGGAAGAAGTCGCTACTCGGGACGAGCATTTCCTGCGCGAAGTCCAGTCAGGGAGGACGATCGCGGGCGAAGTGAAGGTGATGAGGGACATCACCGGCAACTCCACGTGCGAGGGCAACATTAACGATTTTGCCAGATACTTCGCCGACCGCTTCAAGACGATCAAGCGGATGCTTGTGCATCGGAGGGAGCTTGCCGGATGTGTTCCGATATCCAAGGCGCTCAAGCTTGACCGCGATGTGAGAGTCGTCGCAATCGTAAATGAAGTCCGGGAGACAAAGAACGGACACAGAATGCTGGAAATCGAGGATGAAGAGGCAAGGTGCCTGGCTTTGATCCTGAAGGACTCCTCTGCGATAAGCGATTCGGTCGTCCCGGACGAGGTCATCGGAATAGTGGGAAAGACGAACAGGAAAGGCGAGATACTCGTGGTTGATGAAATCATCAGACCCGACATCCCGCTCAGAGGTCCTATGGAGAAGAGTGATTCCTCATCGTCGATAGCGTTCGTGTCGGACATACACGTCGGAAGCAACGCCTTCCTCCAGCGACCGTGGAATGACATGATGAGCTGGCTTAGAAATGAAGGATACTACGAGGGAGTGAGGTACGTCCTCGTGCCGGGCGACTGCGTGGACGGGATCGGAGTGTTCCCGGACCAAGAGGAGGAGCTGCTCGTCGATGACATTTTCAAGCAATACGAGCTGTTGAGCGAGCTATTGAAGGACATCCCTGACGGCATCAAGCTGATTGTGCAGCCGGGCAACCACGATGCCGTGAGGCCAGCTGAGCCACAACCTGCCTTTCCGAAGGAAATCAAGGACATGTTCGATTCGCAGGTTCTATTCGTCGGCAATCCTTGCTATGTGGAAATTGAAGGACGCCTGATTCTCTCGTACCACGGCAGAAGCATGGACGATTTGATAGGGAGCATAAAGGGCCTCACTTACAACAATCCTCT
Source organism: Methanomassiliicoccales archaeon (assembly GCA_028679985.1). GTDB lineage: Archaea > Thermoplasmatota > Thermoplasmata > Methanomassiliicoccales > JACIVX01 > JAJRAG01. The sequence continues at coordinate 3,922 of JAJRAH010000096.1, read as the reverse complement.
TGAGGCGATGAAGGAGATGCTCCGCAGGAGACACTTGGCTCCGACCTACGGAGGCAAGACCCCTATCGCGCCCGAGAAGAAGGACTTCCTTGTCATAGACGCGGTGCCGGACTTCTTCGTCACAGGGCATGTCCACGGCGCCGGCATCTCGGACTACAGAGGGGTGAGATTGATAAATGCATCGACATGGCAGGCGCAGACCAGTTACCAGAGAATGCACAACTTCAATCCCGATCCGGCCAAGCTCCCGGTCGTACACCTGGGCACCTGCAAATGTCTTATGAAGAACTTCAACTAAGCATCCTTCATGCGTTCCAGTACAGCATCATAATGACGAATCCGAACAGCAGCATGAAGGTGGAGATCGCCCAGAAGAACCGCATCAGGAACGCTTTCTTCTTAGGGTCGTTGATGTCGATGAACCTCACTCGATCACCCCGGCCTTCTGCTTGATCCTCTTCATTCTGAATATATTCTCCCTTTCCATCTCCTCGAGACGGAACTCGATGAAGTCCTCGGCCTCATTGAGTTCGGGGATGACTTTGTACTCGAGAGCGTTCACCCTGCGCTTGGTCTTCTCAATCTCGTCCAGAAGGCGTTTCATCGTCGTCTCGATCTCGGCAGCCTTGATTATCGTCTCGACGAGGTCCTCGAACGCCTCGGCCGCTTCGTCGATGAAGGTGCTCGTGCCTATGACGCCGTAGCCCCTCTTGTCGAGCGTCGTCCTGACGCTGGTCGCGTCGATCTCCGGGACGACAAGGCCCATGATGTTCTTGCTCCGCAGCTTTATCTCCGGATGGGCTTTGAGCGCGAAAGCGGCGGATTTCACTGCGATCACGCCATCCACTGCATCGGCGATCGCGATCTTCTCCATCGCCTTCTCGTAGTCCTCCACGATCTTCCGGCGCACGCCCTTTGCCTCTTCCAATATCTTGAAGAATTCGAGGATGAGCCCGTCCCTCTTCATCTTCAGGATCTTGTGCCCGGCCTCGGTTAGCTTGATCTTCTTCTTTATCTCGAGCAGTTCTGACCGGGTCGGATTCACTTCCTTCTTTGCCATCTCTATTCACTCTTCTTATGCGCAGGATGGTACTTCTCGATGTACTTCCTGTCGATACGGGTGAGCTGCCCCTCCGGCAGCGTCGCGAGCAGATCCCATGCTATCTCGAGGGTCGTCTCGATGTCTCTGTCCTCTTCCCTGTCCTGTCTCACGAATCTGCGCTCGAACAGGTCTGCGAAGTCCAGGAACTTCTTGTCCCTCTCGGACAAGGAGTCCTTGCCGACGATGGCGACTAGCCCCCGCAGGTCCTTGCCTTCCGCGTAGGCCGCATAGCATTGGTCTGACACGGCCTTGTGATCCTCCCTGGTCAGCCCTGGACCTATGCCGGCGTTCATCAGTCTCGAAAGCGATGCACCGACGTTTATCGGCGGATATATGCCGGATCTGTGCAGGTCCCTTGCAGCTACTATCTGCCCCTCGGTGATGTAGCCGCTGAGGTCGGAGATCGGATGCGTTATGTCATCACCGGGCATGGAGAGTATGGGAATCTGCGTGATCGATCCTTTCTTGCCCTTAATCCTCCCCGCCCTCTCGTATAGCGTGGCGAGGTCGGTGTACATGTACCCTGGATAGCCTCTCCTCCCAGGCACTTCCTCCCTCGCGGCCCCTATCTGTCTCAGGGCTTCGCAGTAGTTCGTTATGTCGGTGAGGATGACCAGCACGTGCATGCCGAGGTTGTATGCCAGGTACTCCGCGGTAGTGAGCGCAAGTCGGGGAGTGATGATCCTCTCGATCGCAGGATCGTCGGCAAGATTCATGAAGACGACGGCCCTCTTGAGAGCTCCGGTTCTTTCGAAGTCGGACATGAAGTACTGCGCTTCCTCGTTGGTGATGCCCATCGCGGCGAAAACCACGGCAAACTCCTCATCCTTGCCTCTCACCTTCGCCTGCCTCGCGATCTGGAGCGCGATGTCATTGTGCGGCAGACCGCTCCCCGAGAATATCGGCAACTTCTGACCCCTGACGAGCGTGTTCATCCCGTCGATCGCCGACACACCCGTCTGGATGAACTCCTTGGGCTCGTCTCTGGCCCACGGATTGATAGCTGAACCGATGATGTCGATTCTATCGTCGGGCACGATCGGCGGACCGCCGTCAAGCGGCTCCCCGGACCCGCTGAGAATCCTTCCGAGCATGTCCTGTGATACTGGCATCTTCATCGTCTCGCCGAGGAACTTGACGCCAGACGCCTTCTCGATTCCGGCGGTGCCCTCGAACACTTGGATCACGACTAGGTCCTTCGAAGTGTCGAGGACCTGTCCTCTCTTGACCGACCCGTCCGGCATCGTGACGGCGGCCAGCTCGCCGTAACCGACAGGCTCGGTCTTTTCCACGAACACGAGAGGCCCCGCAATCTGCGTTATGGTGCGATACTCTTTAGGAATCATTACTTGCCCCCCAAGCCTTCGAATTGTTTCTCCATCTCTTTGTTGATCCCCTCGAGTTCCTGGTCGACGTTGAGTTCCAATTTGGATTTGACCAGTCTGTTCCGCACCGGCAGATCGACGATGAGCTCGATGGGGACCTCGCTCTCCACTGCCTTCCTGGCGAGGTCCGCGAAGCGCCTGATGGTCTTCATGCAGACGTACTGCCTGCCGAGAGGCGAGTAGGTGTCAACTGGATGATACGCGTTCTGCTGCAGGAAGATCTCCCTGATCATCCTCGCTACCTCGAGCGTGAGCTTCTGCTCCTCGGGCAATGCGTCGGATCCCACGAGCTGGACGATTTCCTGGAGCTCCGCTTCCTTCTGCAGTATGTCCATCGCCCAGGCCCTCAGTTCGGGGAAGTCCTCGGCCACATTCTTCCTGTACCAAGGATCGAGATTGGACGTGTATAGTGAATAAGATGTCAGCCAGTTGATCGCGGGGAAGTGCCTCCGCTCCCGGAGCTTGGAGTCGAGCGCCCAGAACACCCTCACGATCCTCAGCGTGTTCTGCGTCACCGGCTCGCTCAGGTCCCCGCCAGGCGGCGACACCGCACCCACGACAGAAACCGCCCCTTTGCTGCCGCCGAGTGTTTCCACCCGTCCCGCCCTCTCATAGAAGTCAGATAGCCTAGCAGCCAGATACGCCGGGAATCCTTCTTCGCCAGGCATCTCCTCGAGCCTGGAGGATATCTCTCTCATCGCCTCCGCCCATCTGGAGGTGGAGTCGGCCATGAGCGACACGTCGTAGCCCATATCCCTATAGTATTCAGCGATTGTCATTCCGGTGTAGACCGAAGCTTCCCTTGCAGCGACCGGCATGTTCGATGTGTTTGCTATGAGCACGGTCCTACCCATCAGCGGCTCTCCCGTCTTGGGGTCTTCCAACTTCGGGAAAGTCGCAAGCACTTCGGTCATCTCGTTGCCCCTCTCCCCGCATCCTATGTACACGACGATCTCGGAGTCGCTCCACTTCGCGAGCTGTTGCTGGGTGACGGTCTTCCCGGTACCGAAACCACCCGGGATGGCGCCGGTACCTCCCTTAGCCAGAGGGAACAGTGTGTCGAGTATCCTCTGGCCGGTTATGAGGGGAACGTCCGGGGGGATCTTCTTGGTGAAGGGCCTACCGCTCCTCACAGGCCATTTCTGAAGCATCTGGACGCCTTTCCCACCAATAGTGCACACGGTGTCCTCAATGACGAACTCGCCCTCTTTCACTTCGGTTACGACCCCTTCTAGACCAGGAGGGACCATGACTCTGTGCTCGATGTAGCCCTCCGGCACTTTGCCGATCACCTGTCCCGGACCGACACAGTCACCTTTCTTCACGGTCGGCGTGAATCTCCACCGCTTCTTCCTATCCAAACCAGGGGCGCTCACGCCTCTCTTGATGAAGTCGCCCATTGCAGTGACGAGAACAGGTAGAGGCCTCTGAACGC
>JAJRAH010000095.1 GCA_028679985.1 Methanomassiliicoccales archaeon | reverse complement strand
TATAAGTAAGAAATCTGTTCTCGCTCCTTTCCGAGGATGAACGCCCAATGGCCGTTACCGAGAAGACCCAGAAGGCTTGCGCGAAGAGCATGGTCGAGACCTGCAACCCAAAGAAGGGCGATGGTGTCGTCGTCAGGGGCGGAGCCCACAATCAGATCCTTTTGGAGGAAATCGCCCTTGAGTGCTGGAGGCACGGGGCGACACCGACCATAGTGACCTCGTCAGACAGATATGCCAGAGCCGTGTACAGAGAGATGTCCGCTAAGGTCCTTGAGACCGTGCCTAGGCAGTACGTAGGCATGGTGAAGGCATCGGACCTCATCATTTCCGTCGAGGAGTTCGATGACCCGAGGATAGCTGAAGACTTCCCATCGGACAAGATCGCCGCGAGACAGAAGGCAAACCTACCCCTCAATGACATCATCTTCCATTCGAAGAACGGCAAGAAATGGCTTTATGCTGGCTGGCCCACTGAGAAAGCTGCGGCCGCGTTCGGCATCCCGTACGGGGAGCTGTTCGACATCGTGATCGGCGGAATATCCGTGAGACCTGCTGACCTGATGAAGACGGGCAGACGCATCCACGGCCTTTTCGACAACGCATCGTGGGTTCATGTTTGGGACGACAACGGCACGGACTTCAGAGTCAAGGTCACCGGCAGAAGGCTCAACATAGACGACGGCTTCATCAGCGACGAGGACTACGGGATGGGGGACAGAGGAGCGAACCTGCCTGCCGGTGAGGTCTTCTATGCCCCCCACGAGACCGCCGGAGAAGGCTCACTGTACTGTCCGATAACCAGAGACCGCATGACAGACAGGCTGGTCAAAGAAGTCCACATTGAGTTCAAGAACGGCAAGATACTCCTCGACAAGACCACCGCATCGAAGAACGGGGATGCCATGCTGACCAGCTTCGCGCGGTGCGAGAAGATCGACAAGAAGAAGTACAAACCGGTAAGGACCAGGAACGTTGCCGAACTCGGGATAGGATTCAATCCGAAGATCAAGAAGGCCATCGGCTACATTCTGACGGACGAGAAAGTGAATGGCACAGTTCATTTGGCATTTGGCGCGAACAACACCTACGGAGGCAAATCCGAGTCGACCATGCATTGGGACTTCGTGAGCGCTCCAGGTGTGAACATCGAGGTCGATCGGACCGACGGGAAATCGGTTCTAGTCATGGAAAAGGGCAAGTTCGTCTAAGCGTCGCTCAACTGAAGAGCATCTTGCCAGCCGTCTCCGCCTGTTCGAGCGCAGTCTGTTTTCTGGGAGCGAGGGCCGGATCATCCGTGTACCCCAGGAAGACTTCGCCTGCATATTCATAGTCTATGGCGGCAAAGAAGGCCTTCACGACGTGCCTAGCAGGCTCGAACACGACTGGTTTCGGCGACCCTGCACAGGATATGAAGAGCCCCTTCGGCCTAACTCTCCCCTCGTATATTCGCTGCTTCAGAACATAACGCTGCACCCAGAAGCACTGACATCTATCGATCATCTGCTTCGTTTGGGCCGTGACGCTCATGAAGAATATCGGAGATGCGAGAATGATCGCATCCACCTGTCTGATCCGAGAATAGATGACCTGCATGTCATCCTTCTTCTGGACGCAAGAAGCGCCAGAATCGCATTTCCTGCACTCCATACACGGCCTGAGGCTCATACGGGCCAGCTCCAGTCTTTCGGTCTCCGCCCCGGCCTCGGCAGCTCCCCTGAGCGCGGCGTCGAGCAGGTCGGAGGTGTTCCCTCGAAGACACGGGCTGCCCAGAATTCCGAGAACCTTGGTGACCATCTGGTGCTCAATCTCCTAGAGGCTCGACCTCGCAAACGAGAACGGCTTATTTGTACTTGCTGGGGCCAGGCGCAAGTTTAATTCCCGAACCCACAGATACGCCCCCGGATTGATTCGATTGAAGAGGAGATTCGAGGGCAAGGTTGCAGTAGTCACAGGGGGAGCCTCAGGGATTGGCAAGGCCACCGCTCGGAGGTTCCTCGAAGAAGGGGCGAAAGTGGCGATCATCGACCTCTCTGAGGAATCCTGCAAGGCGGTTACAGAGGAGTTCGGGAAGCTCGGCTTCAGCCCCCTGGTCATAAGAGGAGACGTCACCAAGTCAGACCAGGTCAAGAAGATGATCCGCAGGATACTGGCGAAGCACGGACGCATAGACGTTCTCTTCAACAACGCGGGAATCCTAGTGGAGGGAACGATCGAGGACGTTTCCGAGGTGGACTGGGACAAGATTATGGCCGTCAATGTGAAGGGAGTCTTTCTGATGGCGAAGTACGCGATTCCGGTCATGCTCAGGCAGAAAAAGGGTGTGATAGTCAACAACGCGAGCTGCAGTGGTCTGGTCGGCGACAGAAATGCCATCGCGTACAACACCTCCAAGGGCGCAGTCGTGCTGATGACCAAGTGCCTCGCTCTCGACTATGCGCAGAAGAACATAAGGGTCAACTGCGTCTGCCCCGGGGAGATCGACACACCGATGTTCAGACAGGAAGCTAGATCCAGAAAGATGGACATCGAGGAGTACAGAAGAC
>JAJRAH010000094.1 GCA_028679985.1 Methanomassiliicoccales archaeon | reverse complement strand
GTGATAATTGGGCTGTTCAAGGATCCGAACTTTGGACTCAGCATCATGTTCGGCATGGGTGGAGTGCTGACGGAGCTTTACAAGGATGTCTCCTTCCGTCTCGTTCCGATCAGCAAGCTGGACGCAGACGAGATGGTCAACGAGGTCAAGGCAGAGAAGATATTCCGCGGATTCAGGGGAATGAAGGCGGCCCGAGAAGCACTCCTCGATCTTCTTGTCAAGGTGTCCTCGCTCGGGAATGAGTTCGGGGATCACATCAACCAGTTGGATCTCAATCCCGTCTTCGTGAGAGAGTCCGATTACGTGGTCGTGGATGCGAAACTGATGCTGGAATCCTCGTGATCTCTTCGGCAATGACTTATATCTATGTCAGACGACAATGAGAGCAATCGCGCGAGGCGGTGGGCGATATGGCGACCCGGGACGAACTAGCGGTCGAGTACTTCAAATGCACGAAGAGGGAGCGTGCTGTCTTCGAAGCGGGGATCAAGCTTGGGACAGTATATCATCAGTTCATCGGCACGCCCGTCAGTGCCTCCAATGTACGCAGTCTGGAGAAGGCAATCGAAGAAGGCGTGAAGGTCCAGCCGTTCGTCGACGACGTCGAAGTGAGAATCGATCGGAAGTCTCTGAGAAAGAAACGGAACGAATTCGACTATCAGTCTCTGACGGGTGCGATGTTGGACGTTCGAGTTGGGATCCGGATCGAAGAAATCTTCGTCGTAGCCAGAATGAGATACGTCGAGGAATTGAACTACCCCTTGATGTTTGTCGAGAGGATATCGGAGTCTTGACTGGGTATTTTTTAAAAAGCCACAAAGATAATTAAACAGAAACGCCATATATCCTGTTACAATTTCCGCGGTAGGGAGTATTGCACAGCTTATTTGTCCATTGGTGGCCAAGATGAATAGGGGGATCAAGATAGGCATAACTGGGCTTCCTGGTGCCGGGAAGACCCACGCACTTCTCAAAGTCATCGAGATGTTGGAGTCCGACGATCTCAAGGTCGGAGGCATGATTACCGAACCTATCATCGAAGACAACAAACGCATCGGTTTTTATGTGATAGACTGGCAGACGAAGAAGAAGGCCGTTCTCGCTGACGTCAGCATTCATAGCAAGTTCATGGTGGGAAAGTTCGGCGTGGATCTCAACGCGCTTGACGACATCGGTGTCGCCGCTCTTACGAGGGCTTGCGAGCAGGCGGACGTTGTCGTCATCGACGAGGTCGGAAAGATGGAGGTCGAGAGCGAGAAATTCGTCGGTGCGGTAAAGGCGGCCCTCGACGTGGACAAGCCGATTATCCTCACCTTGCACAAGAAGTCCCGAAACCCGCTGCTCCAGGACATAAGACGCAGGGACGACATCAGGATACTGGAAGTCACTCCGATCAACCGCAACCTCCTTCCATACAAGATAATGAAGCTCATGAAAGGAGAGCTCCTGTGAGCGGAATCCCTGACTCGATGCACATTACGGAAGGTCTGACGAAGCTTGTTGTACCAGTCGCTCATTCCGCAAGGGGTCCCGGAAAAAGGCAGGGGAGGGTGTTCTACAACGAGCAGATGAAATTCAACCGAGATCTTACGATTATGCTTCTCAACGCCCTCGACTTATCTGGAAAGGAGATCCTTGACAGCATGGCTGGTACCGGAGTCAGGGGAGTCCGGATCGCGAATGAAGTACGGAAGGATCTGGAGGTCTCTGTGAACGACAGAGATACTGAGGCGTTTCGATACATTCAAGAGAATGCCCGTCTGAACGAGCTCGGCAATTGTCACGCTTTGAATTCCGATATGAGATGTCTGCTTTCGGAACGATCGTTCGACTATGTCGACGTCGACCCATTTGGAACGCCGGTCCCTTATGTCACTTCTGCCATCGAGGGATGCAAGAGGAGAGGAATCCTCGGAGTGACCGCAACGGATACCGCCCCGCTCGCCGGAACTTACCCGAAGAAATGCGCAAGGAGGTATGGCGCAAGATCGATCAGGTGTCCCTTCGGTCACGAACTGGGCCTGAGAATTCTCATAGGATATCTCGTGCGGAAGGCCGCAGAACTGGACAGAGGCGTGAGACCGATACTATGCTTCTACGCCGACCATTACTTCCGCTTGTACGTCGGTCTACCAGAGAGCGCTGGAGAAGCCGACAGATCCCTTAGTCAACTGGGATACATACAGTACGATCCGGAAACGGGGTCCCGAAGTTACACTCCCGAAAGAGGGTCGGAGATGACCGTCGGTCCGATTTGGGGCGGGTCGTTGTATGATCGGTCCGTCCTCGACTCGATGGATGTCAACGAGGGACTCGCTGAAAGAGCACGGTGCGAGAAGTATCTGGAAACGTGGAGGGAGGAACTGGATGTTCCGTACTTTTTCGATAACGACGAGCTCGCTTCCCGACTCCATGCGTCTCCTCCACCGATACGTAGGCTGCTCGAAAGGATCAGGGAAGTCGGATCGGCATCGAGGACGCACTTCTCCCCCAAAGGTTTCAAGACGGACCTGAGTCTGGCGGAGCTGACGGAGATCGTGTCGGATATCGTCTGACCGACCACCAAACAGTTTATCTATTCCTCTCATCATCCGAAGGTCTGGTGTGACTTTGCCAACGCTCGCGATCATCGGCACTCAGTGGGGGGACGAGGGGAAAGGGAAGATCACCGATTACTTAGCAGAGGACGCTGACCTTGTTGTCAGGTTCCAGGGAGGTACTAACGCGGGGCACACCATAGGAATAGGAGATGAGGTTTTCAAGCTCCACCTGCTTCCCTCCGGAATTCTCAGGAAAGGGACGATGGCTGTCATCGGGAACGGCGTGGTAGTCGATCCCGAAGAGCTTATGGAAGAGATCAAAGCCGTAGAGGACAGCGGAAGATCAGTGAGCGGGCTGAGAATCTCCGATAGAGCGAACGTCATCATGCCGTATCACAAGACGCTCGACAGGACCGAGGAACGGTATCGGGGCGCGAAGGGAGTCGGTACGACGGGCAGAGGTATAGGACCCTGTTACTCCGACAAGATATCTAGATACGGAGTCCGTGTCGGGGATCTTGTCGATAGGACAGCACTGGAAGAGAAAGTCAGGATGATATACCCGATAAAGCGAAAACTGATAGAAGCCTTCGGCGGAGTCCCTGAACATACGACCGAAGAAATCATCGAAGAATCCGCGAACTATGGCTCGCTTCTCGGCAAATATGTCACCGACACCACCGTACTGGTGAACGATGCTGTCAAGGCCGGCAAGAATGTTCTCTTCGAGGGCGCCCAGGGCACGATGCTCGACATCGATCACGGGACATATCCTTATGTGACATCATCGAGTTGTGCCGCGGGCGGAATTTGCACGGGAGCTGGAGTGCCACCCGCATCGATCAGGCAGGTGATCGGAGTCGTCAAGGCATACACGACGAGAGTTGGCAGTGGACCCTTCGTGACGGAACTCCGTGACGAGCTCGGCGAGCACCTCCAGAAGAAAGGCGGGGAGTTCGGCACGACTACGGGACGGGCCAGAAGGTGTGGCTGGCTAGACCTCGTGGTGGTGAGACACGCCGTCCGTCTGAGCGGCGTGACTTCGCTGGCAATCACGAAAATCGACGTGCTGAACGGTATGAAGACGGTGAAAGTCGCAAAGGAGTATGAGATTGATGGGGCCAGAGTCAAAGACTTCCCTGCGAGCATCTCGATGTTGAATACGGCAAGACCTATCTACACAGAATTCGAAGGGTGGAAGGATTGGAGCAGGGAAGAAGCGACCAGGATCATCAGGGACGGATACAAGGCTCTCCCCTCTCAGATGAAGAAGTACCTTAGATTCGTTTCGTCGAACGTCGGCGTGCCGATCGGCATAGTCAGCATCGGGCCAGAGCGCGAAGAGACGATAGATCTCAGAAAGCAGAAGTGGGAAGACTAGGGGAGTGCAACCTTCTCGAAACCTTCCGCGCCGAGCGGTTTAGTGGCATCCAATCCGATCTTCGACGTCCGCCCTTCCGAACTCGGATCGAGCGACGATCCCGCTGCGTTATCGACCCTCACAAGTCCCCTGCTGGCCTGGAATCTCGTCGCCACGGCCCATTCCACGTCTCGGTCGTTGAAAACATCGATGTCTCTATCCACGATTATCACCCTCTTCATCGAAGGGTGACCAGTAAACGCAGCCATGACTGCATTGACCCCATCCCCTTCCTTGTTCTTCGTTATCGAGACGACACCGTGCAACCAGCAGCAGCCTCCTTCGGTCAGCCTCACCGCATGCACGTCCGGAACGACCTGAGCGACCGCTCTGTGAATCAATGGCTCCCTTGGAAGACCCATCAACAGATAGTGTTCGACACTGCCAGGAAGGACTATGTGAAAGATTGGCTTCTGAGCGTGGTATACTCTATCGATCTCCACGACCGGCTGCATCCTTCTCTTGTCGTAAGTTCCAGTTATGTCGACGAAAGGACCTTCCTCTACCATTGCCGAAGTGATTCTTCCCTCAAGAACGAACTCCGAATATGCGGGAACGATGTTCCCATTTCTTATCCTAGCCACTTGAACCGGTTCTCCCAATGTTGACTGTCTCAATGAGCTGGCGATCTCCATTTCGTCCTGACCATACTCGAGGGACGTTGCAGCGGCAAGCAGGATCGACGGACAGACTCCGATGCAGAAAGCCACGGGCAAATCCTTGCCCTTTGCCGCGCAGGACCTGTACATAGTATAGAGATGCCTAGGGACCAAGCGTATGGCGAATCTTCTGTCATCAAGCAACATGAGTCGGTGAAACGAAAGGTTTCTCTTGCCTTCGAATTCCGCGACCGCGACGGCGGCGGTAACATATCTGCCAGCGTCTCCTCGGAAGAGTCTCGGAATCGGGAGCTCTCTCAGGTCGAAGTCATCCTTCACGTTGTCGTCGAACTGAGGCGTGTCGATCTCAACCGGTTTCGCGGGGTGCGAGATCGCGTGGAGCAGCCTCTCGGTGATCTCATTCTTTTTCACGTGAAAGTAGGACGCGATCCTTTCCCGATCGCTCCACAGATTCCCGACCGCCTCATAGCCGTTCAGATTCATGAATCTGATCGGAGTGGTCGGAGTCTCGGAGAGGAACCTTGTCACACCGTATTCGAGCGGGACCTCCTCGTTCACCTCAGATACGCCCTTCATACTCGAGATGATGCTCCTCATGGACATGCGAATGTAATCGCAGAGACCCATATATTAACCCTGCATAGAAATGCCATAGCGGACCAAGGAGGGTTTCTGCTCGACTCAGGTCAAGAAGAAAGCTAATATAATGAGATAGGCGATGGCCGTCCAATGTCCAACGGGCACATCGAGGAAGTAATCAGAAAATACGCCCTTCAGAATGCAGTCCTATACGGAGGAAAGGCCAACGCCAAGGCTGTCGTCGGAAAGGTGCTTGCAGAGGATCCCGAAATGAGGTCGAGGGCCAAAGAGATTACTTCGATGGCCGAGAACATTGTGCTTCTGATCAACTCGATCCCCTTGGAAGAACAACGGAAGATGCTGGAGAACATCGACGCATCGATGTTGAAGAAGGAAAAGGGGGAGAGGGTTCACGTCCTTCCGGACCTTCCCGACGCTCTGGAAGGGAAGGTGGTCATGAGATTCGCTCCCGGACCTTCTGGCCCTTTGCATATCGGACACACGAGGGTCGCGATCCTTAATGACGAGTATGTCAAGAGATATGACGGCAAGTTCATCAACAGAATCGAGGACACGAACCCCGAGAAGATAGATCCAGATGCATACAACACAATCCCTGAGGATTTGGCTTGGCTCGGCGTCAAGGTCCACAGCACCGTCATTCAAACCGATCGATTTCAGATATACTATGAGGTCGCCCACCAGCTCGTTGATATGGGAAAGGCGTACGTCTGCAAATGCCCTGTCGATGAATGGAGGAGGCTGAAGGAGGAGAGGCGTGCGTGTCCTCACAGAGACAGGCCGATTGAAGAGCAGCACGAGGAACTCGACAAGATGCTGGCAGGAGTATACGATGACGAGGAGGCTGTGCTAGTGGTCAAGACCGACCTCAATCACCCGAATCCGGCAGTGAGGGACTTCGTCGGCCTGAGAATCATCAGCTCCATTCCGCATCCGAGAACCGGGACGAGGTACTGTGCTTATCCTATGATGAACTTCAGCGTCGCAGTGGATGATCATTTCCTTGGATTGACGCACGTTCTGAGAGGAAAAGATCACCTGAACAACACACTCAGACAGGAGTACATGTTCAACTACTTGGGCTGGAAGAAGCCGTGGTATCACCATTACGGTCTCGTATCCATACCAGAGACGATTCTCAAGACCTCCATCGTCGGCAAAGGAATCAAGAGTGGCGAGTACTCCGGCTGGGATGACGTGCGCCTGGGAACGGTCCGATCTCTGAAGAGAAGGGGGATCACTCCAGAAGCGATAAGGGAGTATTGGGTCGATGTGGGGATGAAAGAAGTGGACATCCAGTTCTCATGGGACACACTCTATGCCTTCAACAAGAGACACGTTGACCCTGATGCGAACAGGTACTTCTTTGTTTGGGACCCTGTCCCCGTCAACATCTACGGTATCGAGGAACTTGAGTCATACGCTCCCCTGCACCCAGATCATCCTGAAAGAGGGTCGAGGAACCTGAGACTTGTTGGAAGGCCGATACGGATAATGATCGGCCGAGACGATTTTGAGACCTTCAAGGAAAAGCGGAGAATCAGACTGAAGGACTTGTGCAATCTCGAAATGATCGATGGCAGGGCGACGTACATCGGCAATGATCTCTCGATCCTGAAAGACAAAGTGCGCATTGTCCATTGGGTACCAGAGCGATCGATTGAGGCGATCGTAATGATGCCCGACGGCGAGGACGAGAAAGGACTCGTCGAGCCCGTCCCGGATTCCGAGATAGGAAAGGTTGTCCAGTTCGAAAGATTCGGATTTGTCAAGATAGAGGAGACCTGCCCAATCCTCAAGGCCGCATTCACTCAGAACTAGCAGAGCGACCTAGACTACACTGATTATGGGATGAGCAATTCCCCCGAGCGAGAACGCAAGGGCGATCGAACCTGCCGTAACCTTAAGAGTGTCTTTCAATCCGAATTCCTTCAACATCACGGTGAACGCCGCTATGCAAGGAACGTAGGTCGCCATGACAAGCGCGAAGACGAAAAGCTGGTCTGCAGTCAGGACCAGCGACAACTCAGCGGTGCCAAACAACAGCACGAGCATTTGCATGGACATCTCCTTTCTGAGGATTCCGAACACAAGAGCGACAATGATTACGGCGGGAAGTCCGAGGAATCCTTCTGTGAATGGAGCGAACGGCCCGACGATCGCATCGAGGATTCCATACTGTGCTAGGAATTCTAACACGATGCTTCCGACGAGTAGGAGGGGGAATGCGATAATGAAGAAATCCTTGATCCGGACATACGTCTTGAACAGCACATTCCTAGGGTGGGGAACCGACAACTCAGGAATCTCGATTGCCAGACTGGAAGGTTCGAGCTTCATGGCCTTATGAAGCAAGCGACCGAGGATCAACAGTATCGAAAGCAGTATCAGGAATATGACGACCGCGTACCATATCCCGCCGAACCTGCCAACGGTGCCGAGTATCACTGCCACCTGCGCCGAGCATGGAACCGCCACGACTGTGAGAGTTGCGAGAATGAGTCTCTCCCGTTTCGATTCGATGACGCGCGTGGCTAGTATCGCTGGAACGTTGCATCCAATTCCGACCATCATGGGGATTATCGCCCTGCCGTGCAGCCCGATCTTGTGCATCACACCATCAAGCAAGGCAACGACCCTGGGAAGGTACCCCGAGTCCTCGAGGATCCCAAGGATGACATAGAATACCAGGATGTATGGAATGACGATCGAGAGGATAGCCTGAAGGCTGAGATCGATGCCCTCAGACAGTGCGACTCCAGTTTGCCCTCCGATGAGGGACGCAAGGGCATCGAATGGACCGTCGAACACGGAATGGTAAACGCTCAACAAACCCGTCTCGATGGCTCCACCGACATATACCACGGAAAGGAAGACCCCCAGAAGGACGGCCAACATGATGGGGATGCCAGTCCTCGGTCTTAGCGTAAGATCGGAGATCCTATCGGCAGTCGTTGGAAGCCTATCCAGCTTTCCGATGACTTCCGATGCGACTTTTCCTGCTTCGCCATATCTGTCTCTCCCGATGTGAACCTCGATATCCTCCAGATGTCTCTCGCGGAAGATCGACCGAACATCGACTGTTTTCCTTTGGACAACCTCAGAGAACCTGGTGGCAAAGAGTTCATTGCCCTCGAGCAGTTTCAGGACAGCCCCTCTGAGAGGAAAACCAACGTTTTCCTCCTCGACTCCTGAGGAAAGCTCGGCGACGATTGATTCGATGTGGCTATCATATCTGACAACATAGCTGAAACGCGCGATCGGCCCGGAGACAACTGCATCAACGAGCTCGTCGATTCCCTCGCCCGTTAAGGCGACCGTGCCGACGACAGGGATTCCCAGGATTGCGGAGAGCCTGCGAGTGTCTACATTGAATCTCTTCCGCGCTACGTCCATAAAGTTCAGTGCTAGAACAACCCTATAGCCTAGTTCGATGAGCTGGAATACGAGGACAAGACTCTGTTCGATCCTCGTCGCATCCGCGACTGCAACAACACAATCTGGTCTCTTTTCTGAAAGGAGTTTCCACGCAACAATCTCGTCTTCAGAACCGCCGGCCAGAGAGTAAGTTCCAGGGAGATCATAGAAGGTGAGTATCTCACCGCCTCTCACCACCCTTGCTTCTTCAAATTCCACCGTCGTTCCGGGGTAGTTTGAGGATATCGCACCGATCCCAGTAATCCTGCTGAACAGAATAGACTTGCCTACATTAGGGTTTCCGACGAGTGCAACGTCCATGTAAAACCCCTTACTCAGGTATGTCCGCGGCCTTTCCTCCGCCTGCGTCTGAAGGTCTCGTCCGACCTGGAACTGCTCACATGCACTAACGAGGCATAGTCTCTGCCGAGTGCGATTCTAGTATCGCCGATTCTGACGACAAGGGGGCCCTTTGCCGGCGTTCTTTCCTCAACGGATACCTCGCGACCTGGAACGAATCCCATGGAGATGAGCTTCCTGATCTTTTGGGGTTCTTCGTCACACTTGAGGTGAGTGATCATTCCCTCATCGCCAGACCCCATTTTTGACAATTCGATCGACGGTTCGCTCGCACACGAGGCGCAATCCTCTTCGCATACCGGAATCGGATCTCCGTCCGGACAAAGCTCAGGGTTATTCATCATCTGGCATATTCTTTTCTCGGACTCATCCGAGACAGCATGTTCGAGCCGACAAGCTTCCTGATGACTCTCTTTCTTGTTCATTCCAAGGATATTGACGAGAAACGATTCGAGAAGCCTGTGCTTCCTCTTTATTTTGGTGGCAACCGCCTTGCCCCTCTCGGTCAAAACAGCTCCCGCGTATCTTTCATAGTCCAGGTATCCTTCGCGAGATAGTTTTTGAACCATCTCGCTGGCGCTTCCCGCAGAAATGTTCAAGCGCGCGGCAATATCATTCGTTTTGGCTGGGAGACCTTCCTTGGTCAAATCGAATATGCACTCAAGGTATTCTTCCGTACTCTCGCCGGACATCAGATGACTTGACGGAATGACGCATAATAATGTTTTCGGTGCACCTAAATCTACGCGGAGATGCCGAGCACGATCGAATATGTCATGAGGGAAAGACTCAGATGGTTGCCTCCATCATATGTCTCGGAACGGCACAATGTCGCAACAAGTGCAGGCATGACACATCGTTTTGAACGACGTGGGATCGAGACCGTATAGTTCGAATATCGATCTTTGCTCCTCTGCCAGACGAAGGATCCGTCCAGGCGGAATCTGTTCCAGGGGACCGAGTGAATCCTCCAGCGCCTCTCTGTTTGCGTCGTTTATCCTGAGCGGCCTCAACGTAGCCAAGCATCCCAACTTGGCGAGGTAGTCAACCCCATCGATCACATTCTGATCCGTCTCGCCGAGACCGACTATTATGTTCGAACAGACTCTGCCCGCTCCGAAGGTACCAACCGCATACTTAATCGCTCTGAGGAGCCAGTCAAAATCGCGCTTTCCGCACACCTTCCTGAATATGTCTCTGTCGAAGGTCTCGATATTGATTTTTATTTCGTCGGCGCCCGCGGCCTTCAGGCGGTCGATATCATCGAAGCTTTCCACGTACGGCTCGACGCCTATCGGGATGGATGGATCTAGTTCCTCCCTCACTCTGCATATCACATAGGCAAGCCTCTTGACAGTCGCTGAAGGGGAGCCCACGACAGCGCTCGTGAACGCCACCGCTTTGAAATCATTCCTTCTCGAGGATTGAATCACGAGTTCCACGATCCTGTCGAGATCGAGGTTCTTCTTGCTGTGTCTGTCAAGCTTTCCTGTTGCACAGAACTTGCAGTCGTAGATGCAGTCCGTGCCAAGATTGAAGAAAGCCTGTTCAGGCGAGTGGAATATCGTCGGTTCTATCCTCACTTCGGAGATGAAGGGGCGGCCGTTCCTCAGAAGTTCAAAGTCCTTCTCTTTCTGTATAAGCTCGAACTCTCCGGTCTCTCTTGAGATTCCTTTCTTGACCCTTAACCCGCCGAAAGAAAGGACAATCGATGCAGAACCGGCACCAGGTCCTGCTGTAGACTTGCTCGGGTGGAAAGGCAGTCGTATTCCGGGTCCGACCTTAATTGGCCCCCCAGCGATGAGCGCTGCCTTCTTCGCTACGGGGCGGTCTAGCGTCTCTTCCATTTTACGCCCTCAGCCGTATCTTCCAGCTCTATCCCCTTCTGGAGAAGCTTGTCCCTAACGACGTCCGCGAGATCGAACAGTCTCCGCTTTCTCAGCTCCTGCCTGACTTCCACAAGGATCCCGAT
>JAJRAH010000093.1 GCA_028679985.1 Methanomassiliicoccales archaeon | reverse complement strand
GGTCTTGTCGAGATCGGATATCTTCTTCTCGATCTCCCCCAATTCCTCGTCATGCTTGCTGACGGTCCCGTGGACCTCCTCCAACTCCTTCTTCTTACTCTCAAGCGACTTGAGCTTCTCAAGATAGACTCCTTCAGACTCCTTCAGCTTCTTCGAAAGTAATTCGATCTCCCCTGCGAGGGACTTCCTCTCCCCCGACTTACCCTCCAGAGTGCTTTCGATCTCCGCAGCATTGTCGGCGGCCCTCGCGGACTGATCCTGTGCCCGGGCGATCTCGATCTTGGCAGAATCGATCTTCTCCTTGAGTTCCTTGAATTCCTGGCCTCCCCTCTCATCGGTCTCTTTCTCGACCTCGAGCACCTTCCCTTCGACTTCTTGGATCTTGCTGGCTATCTCGTCCTTCTTCGCCCTTAGGGTTTCAACCTGTCTCGCGTATTGCTCGATTTGCCTGTTTATCGCGCCTATCTCGCTCTCGGCACTCTCCTTCCTCTTGTATGCCATTTGTGCCTTGGCCAGATCCATTTTGTCCTTCGTCTCCACGTACTTCAGTGCGGATACCCTTTCGCCTTCCAGTTGCTCGATCTGCTTCTCTAGCTCGCTGATGATTATCGAGATGCGATCGATGTTCTCCTCCGCCTCCTTCCGCTCGCTCTCGGCTCTGACAATCTCTTCGTCGAACTTCGTTATGCCAGAAATATCGTCGAGTATCCTTCTCCTCTCAAGAGGGGACATCTCAACTATCTTGGTGACGTCGCCCTGCTGGACGAAATTGTAGCCGTCGGCACTTATCCTCGCGTTCGAAAGAAGAGTGTCGAACTCTGTGAGTGATGACTTCCGATCATTCACGTAGAAATATGAGTTGTACCCGTCACTCGTCTCGGACAACTTCACGAGCCGCGTCAGCTTCACCGTATCGGATTCGACCGGTATCATGTGATCGCTGTTGTCGAAAAGGAGAGACACTTTCGTGTAGGAGGCGGGCTGTTTCGACTTGCCACCATTGAAGATCAAGTCGGTGAGCTTTCCCGCCCTGATGGCTCTGGAGCTCTTTGGTCCGAGGACGAACAGTATCGCGTCAGAGATATTCGACTTGCCCGAACCATTCGGCCCCGTGACGGCTGTATATCCCTCCAAGAGGGGGATCGACATCTTCTTTCCGAACGACTTGAAGTTCTCCAGCTCTAGCTGTTTTAGGTACATCCTATGCCTCCGATTGGGAGGTGAAAAGGGGGCCTATCCGAAACAGCGATTCCCATCCTCGCATCCCATCCGATTGGTCCGACGAGTGTCGGACAAACTGTAGTTATTGTAGAGTGGATATATAAAGATTGCCTCAATATGTAGTTACTGGTCCTGCGAATCCCATGAGTCGGGAATGAGGATTTGACAACGGTTCGTACAGCGACCTCCTCAGAATCATCATGGAAGCTTCCGGAGACTGCGGCGAATATCGAGGTCAGGATACCAGTCTGATTCCCCGTTTCAATCGATGAGAAGACTAGAATAGTTGGATTGCGGATACGAACACCAGTTCCCCTTTCGACACCAGGAGGGCACTGAACGAAGATGTCGGCAGATCTCGATTCTGACGAATCCGAAGCGCGGCACAACGACTCAGTGGAGATCAGAACGAAAGATTTTCATGGCGCGCCAGACCTCGCGATCGTCGTACCAGTCGCGGATCCAGATGATGATGTGACGAGACTCTGCGTCGACCATCTAGCGAAGAATGTCCCGATTCCCTTCAGGTTGGTGCTGGTCGCCTCCAGGGGATCCGCATTCTCATACGGAAGATCCATCAATGCAGGCATGATGGCGGCAAGCGGCTTCGATCTGATTGTCGGGATGGACAGCGATGCGTTTCCGGATCCCGGGACGGTGGAGAAGACCGTTCAGTACGTTCGAAATGACCCTCGACTGGGGTATGTCGGAGCGAAGATAGTTCAGTGCAACGGGAAACCTCCGAACATTGGCTGGGTGCCCCAGAACTTATGGTGGTATGCAGCAAACGCCATCCGGAACCTCGCACCTCTTTCTGCTCTAAAGAGGATTCTGATGGGGAAATGGTGGTCGTTCAGTGTGAGAGTGCCTTCACACTACATCCCAAACCGGATGGTAGGGATAATAACCACATTCTTCGTGATCAGGCGGAAATGTTACGATGAGGTAGGACCCTTCGACGAATCATTCCGCTACTCCTTTGTCGACGTCGACTACTCATTCAGGGTGCTCACCTCGAGATGGTACGTGTCCGTATGCCCGCACGTCTCCGTACTGCATCGAGGCCATGCAACTGCCACTCGCCGTCTTCAACAGGAAGAATTCGAAAACTGGAACAGATATCTGAATAAATGGTCGAGAGAGAGAATCGGGGAAGTGCACAAAGCTGCAAGAGAGGGCAAGTTCATAATCCCCGAGGAGCTCGACTAGATGCGAGAGACCATTCATAACAAGATGGGGACCGAGAGGACGACAACCTGGAGCCCAATCGTATGAAATCAAAGGTCGAGAACACCAAGAGCGACCATCCGAGCATCTCGCTGGTCATACCGGTCGATTCGTTCGACTCGGATCTTACGAGAAGATGTGTCCAGAATCTGAGAAACAACGACACTTCGGATTACAGAATCATACTCGTCGAATCGAAAGGGGATGATTTCGCCTACGGCAGAAGCGTGAACTATGGCGCCGATTTTGCTTCAGACTCGGACTTCATCGCAGTCATGGACAGCGACACCTTCATCAAGCCTCGTGCGATCGAGAACTCCGCAACCTTCCTGACGAGAAACCCCTCGGTCGGGTTTTGTGGGGCGTGGATCTCCCGGCCAGAGACGGACGAGATTGACCATGTCGGATTCACGCATCTCAGCAGCACGACTCGGTTCGTGTGGAATTCATTCAAGAGGAGAGCGCCTTTCTATGCCTTGAGGCGGATACTCCGCGGCAACAACTGGTCTTACGGCGTATTAGGCGTCCCTCGCTACGTCCCTGGCAAGATGGTGGGCGTCTCGAGCGCGTTCTGCGTCATGAGAAGGAACTGCTACGAGGATGTTGGCCGTTGGGACGAAGATTACCGATCCTCCTTCGTCGACGTCGATTATTCTTTCCGCGTGATGCTGAGTGAGCGATGGTTCGTCTCCTCCGCGCCCGACGTGCGCGTCATGCACTATGGGCAGATCACGAAGAGGAAATACGGACACGGGGACTTCGAGGGGCTGGACACTTATCTGAAGAAGTGGCCTCGACATCGATTGGAGGAAGTTCTGAAAGCGGCCGCCAGAGGAAAGTTCCTCATTCCGGAGACATCGCGCGAGGTCGAAGACGATATCGTAGCCCGGGAGGCGATCGTCTGAAGATCGTCCACGTCCACAACATTGCCGACGTCGCGCGGGATCTGAGAATGCAGCAGCGAGCTATGGGAAACGAAGCAATTCTCGTTGCGCATCGCAGGTATTCTGCGCACGAACCAGACGTGCCGCTGTTCCTAGACGGCTTTGTTGGGATAAACCTCGAACTCCTCTTTCGACGGGAGCTGTTCAGGACCGCCGACATCGTTCAAATACACGGAGGAATCAGGCGAAGCCAGACGATCTTCAAAACGCTCAAGAAGAAGTCCAAGGCGAAATGGATCGTTCATTACCACGGGTCGGAGACACGCATGGGCTACGGACTCCAACATGAGGATCTAGCAGATGCGAAGGTCGTCTCGACTCCTGATCTCAAGAGATGGCATGGCGATGCTATCTGGATTCCCAACCCGATACCGCAGGTGTTCGAGCCCCCGGTCCAGGCCAAGAAGATCGAAGGAAGGAGAATCAGAATAGGACATTTCCCGACGAATCGTGCTTTGAAAGGCACCGATATGGTGATCAGAGCGGTGGCCCCGTTGGTTGAAGAAGGTCGTGCCGAATTGTTGGTGGAAGAAGGTAGACCGCATCGGGAGATAATGCAGACGATGAGGACGGTCGATGTCGTCATCGACCAGCTCAACGACCTCAGTATTTTCTCGAAGGTGGCGCTGGAGGCCATGGCCATCGGAATTCCGGCGATAAGCTCGTACGACGGCAGCATATTCCCCTCAGATTGTCCAGTACTGAGAGCGAACACCGAGGAGGAGCTCGGTAGAAGGATTCTTGATATTTCGGAGAAGGGGATTGACGACGATCTCAGAATCCGTTGCATTGGATATGTGAAGAAGTATCATCACCCACGAGAGGTCGCGGCGAAATTCAGTGAAGTCTACGAGAGAGCTTGACAGAAGATCAAACACCACCGATTGCTCATACATAGTCCTTAGAAGGACCCGCATCTGGCCAATCAACACTGCCCCAAGAGCAGGGTTAAATAGAATCCAGCATATCCCCACCTGATAACTTGATTGGGCGCAAATCGTTCCTGATCATCCTCTCGAAGATAGGGTCGGCAGGATTGGCTTTCATCGGCTTGTTCTTCATGACCCGCTACCTCGGAGCCGATGTTTACGGTAGCGTTTCATGGGCGATGGCGTTCGTGGCCACTTTCAACTCCCTCGCCGACCTCGGATTCGGCGCCGCCCATGTCAAGCGAGTGTCGGAAGGAAAGGACATCGACGACTGCGTCAGCACGTATTCCATTCTGAAGATCGTGCTCACAGCCGTAATGGTCATTTCGGTGCTGGCTTCAATACTGATTTGGGCATCTTTCACGGGCGAGTGGTACTCATCCACGACCTACGAGGTCATCGTGCTGTTCATCCTCTATTACGTATTCTACGACATAGCGGGCATAGCAACGGCCACCTTCGACGCGAAGGTGGAGACCGCGAGCACACAGCTTTCTGTCTTCATGGACCCAATCGTGAGAATCCCCCTTGTAGTGTTCGTGTCGATAAACCGGATGAGCACTGTCCATCTGGCATATGCGTACGTTCTGGCGGGATTGGCGGTCGCGATAGTGAGTCTGGTCTTGCTCTCGAGGAAAAAGCTGTATTTCTGCAGACCGACTCTCATAAAATCGTATCTCGCCTTCGCCTTTCCAATCGCACTTGTCTCGGTGATGGGAGCTATATCGGGAAACGCCGATAGGCTGCTGATAGGTCTATTCTGGTCCGATGCTCAGGTTGGCTATTACACCGCGAGCCAGTCCTTCTTGGGTCTGTTCGCGGTGATAGGCACGGCCGTGTCGACTTTGGCGTTTCCCACATTTTCAAAATTTCATGCGGAAGGTAAGCTGGAAGAAATCAGGGAGAAGACCCGAGCGGCGGAGCGGTACATCTCGATGTTGTCGATGCCTATCGTTGCCCTGATTCTGCTGTTCCCCAAAGAGATCGCATTGGTGGTTCTAGGCAGCTTATTCGAATCCTCTGCGGGGCCGCTCAGATTCCTTGCCGTCTCCATGCTGCTGAACCTCCTGAACGGCGTGTACGCCAGCCAGATAAACGCGGTCAACAGACCAGACATCAGCGCGAAGCTCACCCTCTTGTCCTTGGCAGTGAACCTCTCTCTCCTGGCAATATTCATCCCTACGAGCATATTCGGCGTGGAGATGCTCGGGCTTTCCGCAACGGGAGCCGCGATTGCGAACATGATCGGCGTGGCCGTCCTATTCGTCGCCACCAGATTGATCGCGACTCGCCTGACTGGGACGACATCGAATCCACGCATTCTAATACACATCCTCGCAGGGGTCGTAACTGGCATAGGACTCTTGGGCCTGGCGAACTTCTGGACGATAACGCGATGGTTCGATCTGATCGGATACGGACTCATATCCGTCGGGATCTTCGGTGTGGTTCTCTACGCCCTTAGGGAACTGAAAACCCAAGATATCAAGTTCTTCATGAGCGTGATCAATCCGAAAGAAATGAAGGAGTACATCTCGTCGGAGTTCAAGAGGAAAAAGTGAGACGCTCTCTAGCTCCAAGAATCATCCAGCTAACGGAGGAGCGACCGATAACGGTCCAGGAGTCTGCGCTTCATCGCAGCCCAGTTGAACGTCGATTCGGCCGCAACCCTGCCATTCCTCCCCATAGCCATCCGAGCGGACGGTTCTCGGAGCCTCTCCACGGCATCCGCAAAATTGCGCTCGGACCAGTCGATGGCGATACCGCATCCCGTCTCCTGCGTGATCCTTCCGCTAAATGTTCCATTCGTCGTCATGACAGGGACGCCGATCGCCATTGATTCAAACAGCCTGTTCGGCGTGCCTATCCTGTTGTTTTCATTCGAAGGATCGAGGAGGCAAAGCACCGCGTCCGATGAAGCCATCTCCTTGAGAAGGTCATCGTGCGGGACGTATCCAAGAAACTCGATTCTCCTGTCGATCTTGGATTCCCTCTTCACAAGTTCCTCCAGCCTTCCAGTCCCGGCAATCCTCAACCTGCAGTTCTTGATGGATTTCACCGCGATGATCATCTCATCCAGATATCTCAAGGGCTCAAGGCTCCCCCCGTAGAACAGTACAATCTCGCCGTCCCTTCGAGTTGGGGGGGCGCGGTGGACGTTCTCAACGTCGATGCAGTTCATGACCACAACGACTTCCGATCTTGAGTAGCGGCTCAGGTACTCTCCGATCATATCGTTTGCCGCTATAACGAGCGAAGCTCTCGGCACGAGACGTTTCTCGATCGAATCAAGAAGTCTCGCCAGGAACGACGATACATCGCTTTCGACCATCTTGGAGAAATGCTCGTGAGCGTCATAAACTAGCGGGATTCTCTTTATTCTCGAGACGATGAATCCCTGAACGAGAGTGTCGAGGTCGTGAGCGTGAACCGCATCGCAGGACGCTCGCAGTGAATGCACGACCGAGAGTGTCAGGAAGATAGGGAAGTTGACCAGAAGGGATCTGGGGCCTTCGACGAGACCGGTCCTGATCCTGTTGATCTGCAAACCATTATCGCTTGAACGTTTGGGTCGACGACGAAGGCGATCCCATGCAACAACCTCGACACTGTATCCTTCGGAGATGAGAGCCCTCGCCTCCTTCTCCACCCTCGGGTCGGGCCTGTACTCGTTCGAAAGCAACATCAGGATTCTCTTTGGCATCCTGGCTTACCTCCGAGGTCAGGCACGCGTCTCGACCGTTCTTCCTTCGGTCAGAGACCTCTTGGAATGCTCGATCATCTCCACGGTCTTGACACCGATCACACCGCTGTTTCTGGTCTCGATCTGCGGATCGCCAATGGACTGAAGGAAATGCACCAACTCGGTCCGAATGGTGTTGTTCCTCTCGATTCCGAGATTGTAGGTATAGCCGCTCTCGTATACCGTCACTTCCTGACCTACTGCATCTATGACGCAGGAACGATTCTCGCCGATCACCTCGATCTGCCTGACTTTCTTTGGGGCAAGCCAGCTGAGATTGGCGTGGGCTATCTCTCCATTCGGCATTTCGGAGGTTATGTATGCGGTTTCCTCCATCTCCTTGCGCCTGAACGGTCTCGCAACGCACGTGATCCTTCTTGGCCATGCATCGAGTAGGAAATTCGCGATGTCGAAGTAATGGGGGGCCAAGTCCACAATCACATCCCTATCGGCGTAGGGCGGCTCCAGATTGACCCAGGTCATGTTCAGGAAGAACACCTTCCCGAAGAAGTTCTCATCCATGAGCCTCTTGACCTCCAACAAGGAGTTGTTGAATCGGTAAATGTGCCCTACCGACAAGGTCAGATTGTTCTTCTCGGCCAAATCCACAAGTGTTTGGCCATCAGCGGAATTGAGCGTGATGGGTTTCTCGACCAGAACATGCTTTCCCCTCTCGAGGGCTTCCTTACACGCACGGAAGTGAAGAGAGTTCGGAAGGCAGACGTTCACAGCCACAATCGAGTCGTCCTTCAAGAGTCCCATGTAATCATGGTGAAGATCCTCGACCCTGTGCCGATCCCGACAGTATTCAAGATTCTTGTCTAAGAGATCCGACACAGCCTTCACCTTGACTCCCTGGATTGCGCCGTATTCATCAACGATCTTGCGTCCCCAGTAGCCCACGCCAAGAACGCCGACGTCGAATCGTCTCATCGAGAGGACCTCCTGTAGAAGTCGAGCAAGTGCTCGCTCACCCGCTTCACTTCGTCATCCGAGAGGGCCGGGAACATCGGCAAGGACAGCAGGCTCGAGGACAGCGATTCGCTGATCGGATAAGCGCCGGGAGCGTACCCGTACATCTCGCGGTAGACTGGTTGGAGGTGTATCGGGACGGGGTAATGGATACCGCACTCGATGCCCTTGCTGCTCAGATACTCGGCGAGTTCGTCACGCCTCTGGCACCTGATCGCGTACAGGTGGAAGACTGGCAAGACTTTCTTGTCTCCCTGAAGAGGAGATATTACCTGAGGCTCTCCCTCCAGAAGCTTGGAGTAGAGGGCCGCGATCGCCCTCCTTCTTTCGTTCCATTCGTCGAGATGCCGCAGCTGAACGAGGCCGAAGGCTGCATTCGCCGTGTTCAACCTTGCCGTGAAGCCGACCACGTCGTGGACGTACCGAGACGTCCGACCGCAATCCCGGAGCTTGGAAACTAATCTCGCGATGTCTTCGTCGTCGGTCGTCACCATCCCTCCGTCCCCGCCGACGGTCATGTTCTTCGTGGAGTAGAACGAGAAACAACCAACGTCCCCGAAAGATCCTGTTTTCCTTCCCCTGTAGACGGCCCCATGGGCTTGGGCGGCGTCCTCGACTACCTTGAGCCCCTGGGATTCGGAGATAGCCATCAGCTTGTCCATATCCGCAGGGTATCCGAAAAGATGAACTGGCAACAGCGCCTTGGTCCTCTTTGTCAGATTCCCCTTGATCTTCTTCGGATCCATATTGTAGTCCTTTTCCGAAACGTC
This sequence comes from Methanomassiliicoccales archaeon, assembly GCA_028679985.1. Taxonomy (GTDB): domain Archaea; phylum Thermoplasmatota; class Thermoplasmata; order Methanomassiliicoccales; family JACIVX01; genus JAJRAG01. The sequence continues at coordinate 1,843 of JAJRAH010000093.1, read as the reverse complement.
TGAAAACTTGGGGAATCCACCGGCTTGGACGACGGCATTAGCGGTCGCGATGAAAGAAAATGGCGAAGTGAGAACCTCTCCGTCCCTAACATCAAGAGCAATCAGCGCCAATGAAAGGGCTGCGGTACCCGAAGAAACGGATACAGCATGTTTCGTACCGATGTATCTGGCGAACGCCTCCTCGAACTTGAATACACTCTCTCCGAGGACCAGTCTTTCGTTCCTCAGGGCGTTCGAGACGGCCTCCACCATTTCATTGGTGACCTGAGGCCTGCTGAGGGGGATCTTCCCGATCCAATCACTCCCCCTTCTTGGCGATCCAGGCCGGATTTCCCATCACTACGGAGCGCGGAGGCACGTCCTTAGTAACGACCGACCCAGCACCGACCATTGCGCCCTCTCCGACGGTCACGCCGCATATGATGACCGCCCCGGCGCCTATCGAGGCCCCTTTCTTGACGAGCGTGGGTACGATCTCCCAATCGCCAACAGCTCTCGGACGCAGATCATTCGTGAACACGGCATGGGGACCGACGAACACCTCATCCTCAATCGTCACTCCGGACGGTATGAAGGAGAAGGCCTCGATCTTGCATCTGTCGCCGATCTTGACCCCTTTCTGTATCTCGCAGAAGGCCGCGATCTTGCAGTCTTTCCCGATAGTGCATCCGTAGAGATTGACAAAATCGCGGATGATCGTCCCCTCGCCTATGATGCAGTCCTTGATCGAGTAATACTCTGCCAAGAGCTTCATTTCCGGAAGAGTCGAACGTTATCTCCGAATTAATACTTTGTTGTTTCATAGATATGCCAGATTCGACGATCCGTGAAGATGCCGAAATCGTGATAAGCACACTTGGTCATAACCCAGTCTGAAATGCTCGTCAGCGTCGTCCTCAACATCATGAATGAAGAGAATAACATCGCCGACCTTCTCGACAGCCTTGTGATCCAGGAGCAACCCCTGGAGATCGTCGTGATCGACGCCAAGAGCAAGGACCGGACAAGAGACATCGTCCAACGATACATCCAGACGCATCCGTTCGTGAAGATGCAAATACACCCTGGCAGCAGGGGCGAAAGCACGAACTTCGGGATAGCGCAAGCGGAGGGAGAAGTGATCGCTTTTACCGGCGGCGATTGCATCGCGAATCCTTTCTGGGTAAAGGAGTTGAGGAAGACGATAGAGGGAGGAGCGGATATTGTTGCCGGAAGGACGATAAACCTTGGTCTCAGGGCTTGGGAAGAGCTCGAGAGGGTCGAACTCTTCCACAAGGGCTTCGACGTCTCTTTCCCCAGTTGCAACATGGCGTTCAGGAGGAGGGCAATTCGCCGCGTCGGCGGTTTCGACACGTGGTTCATAACAGCCGAGGACATCGATCTGAACTTCAGAGCGGTCGAGGCTGGGTTCAATATCAGATACAATCCCGATGCCATCATATATCACAGGACGAAGGCCACCATCTACGGGTTCTTCAAGCAGGCATTCTGGAATGGTGTCGGAAGGAAGCAGCTCACGCTCAAGCACGGAAGACTGTGGTCCTCTTATGACCCGCTCAGGATGTTCAGACAGAAGTTCAACGCGTGGTCCCTGCTGCGCCTCGTGTGCGCTCTGGGAGGCTACATAGGATTCAAGCTATTCGGGGAGAGACGGGGAACCGGGAGAGACGCAGCTGAGAGCTGAGGGCAAGTTCTTTAATGTCTGGCAGCGTTTAGTCGCTCAGGTGATCAGGACCTGAAGATATCTATCGTCATACCTACGATGAACGAAGAGAAATCGATAGGTAGCGTCCTAGACGAAATACACTCGACGATGAAGGCGAGCGGCCTCGACTACGAGATT